>CAYMMM010000001.1:0-98255 GCA_964391595.1 uncultured Candidatus Saccharibacteria bacterium
TCCCCGGACGCCCCGCGCCCGCTCAGCGTCAAGTTGGCGAGCGCCACGTCGCGGATGGCTGGTCCGATCGGCACCACGATCTACCCCGTTGGCATGAACCGATCGTTCCCTGGCCTCAACTCAGTGACCATCCAGTTCTCCAACTACCGCACTCAGCAGGTCAAGCGTTTCCTGGACGAGCACGGGTCGCTTACCGCTGTTCTAGCAGGCGGTGCGGCTACGGCTTTTTGCGCCTTGCTTGCTGTGCCGTTGGTGGTCGTGGCGACACCCGTCGTCGCAGCAGTCGTTGCCGCCATTCTCGGGCCGACGTGTGGGACCTTCATCCTGGCGAACTGGGGGCAGATCGATGATGCGATGCGCCACGTCAAGCTTCAGCGTAAGCCGACCTCATATCGGCGAGCGCAGTGTCTTCAGTTCAACGTCTACAACCTGTGGAACATGGGTTTCATCACGACGTTCGATCATGCCCGGTGTGTCCGATGAGTGACGCTGACCGGAAGCGACTGAGTCGTCGCGCCAAGGGTCTCCTTGCCGCCTCGACGGTCTTCATCGTGGCTGTCGTAGCCGCTTTGATTGCCGACGCACATCATGCCCCGTTCTACGTGCGCATGATGCCGGCCATGGTTGTTGTCTTCGTGGACCCGGCCATCGTTGCATTCACCTGGAGCAAGCAAGCGCTCGGTGTGACGGGCGGTGCACGTGAGGTGGTGAAGTAACTCGCACCCCGACCAAGATCGTCACCTAACCCCAGTAGGGTGACACCCCGGGCCCGGAATCTACTCCCCCTGTAGATTCCGGGCCCTCCCCTTTATTGACATATTGCTACTATTCTCTTATAAATAGCAGACAGAACATCCGTACCTCTCACACAGCAAAGGAGGCTGATGGTCGAGCTTATCTTGCTCGTTATAGGCATGCTTCTTTGCTGGCGTGCTATCAAGGAGGTCATTGGCTGTCTCGTGCGTCTCATGATGTTTGGGGCAGGCATCGCACTCGTACTTATCGCGCTGAGCCATATCGGCGTAACACATGCGTGAAACACTAGGGGTTGATTGAAGTGTCAGACAGCAAGTGTGATCGTTGTTTTGGTCCCATAGAGGACTGTTCCTACTGCAATGGCAAGGGCTGCAACTCTTGCTACAAGGGCAAGGTATGTAAGGATGGTTGCCCCGGCTCCTCGGGTGGTAAGTGGTGGAGCCGCCGCCCGTAATGTCGTTCTTGCATCCATTATCCCCCGTACCCTACCACTGGTACGGGGTTTTTTATGTAGTAATCTCCCAGATGATCATGCCGTTCTTAGTGTCTTCGACACCAACACCCAGTCGGTGAAGATTATCTCGGATTTTGTCACTGCGCGCAAAGTCCTTTTCTTTCCTTACTTGCATGCGATTTTCGATCAGCTGCATGATGGATTCATCGAGTGTGAGATTGCGTAGGCCGAGAAATAGTTGAATCCCAAGTACATCATCGACGTGATGCGCAAAGGCGAGCATATCTTGGCTGAAGTCTTGTGATCGTTCCGCCTCAGCGATGACCGCTAGAGCTTCTGGTGTGTTCAAATCATCTGCCATCGAAGTATCAAATCTGTTCATAAGATCGGCAGCGAGTTTTGATTTTTGATCTTGGGTATTGTTCATAAGCTTACTCGCCCATTCGCGTAATGCATTGCGGCGCCGACTTGCCGCATGAACGGTATCCTCCGTGTAGTCCATTTGATTGCGATACTGCCCAGAGAGGATGAATAGTCGAAAAGCGAGCGGCTCCTTGATGGCATCAAGCTTTAAGAAATTTCCGAGACTTTTACTCATTTTTTCGGACTCAACATTGAGAAACTCATTGTGTAGCCAGTATCGCGCGAGTTCCCCGCCATTTTGTGCGATCTCATTTTCATGGTGAGGAAATTTGAGGTCGATTCCGCCTGTGTGAATATCGAAGGTATGGCCGAGATATTTGGTGCTCATTGCGGAGCATTCGATGTGCCACCCTGGACGTCCTCGCAGATTTTCACCTTTGAGATCAAAATCCCAAGCGGGCTCGCCTGACTTTTCGGCCTTCCAGAGTGCGAAATCCCCCGCACCAACTTTTTGGTCTTGGTCGTCAATACGTGCATGTCTTTCGGCCTCTGCAGCGATATGCACGAGCCGACCATAGGCTTTGCCCGACTTGGCGTATTCGTCGAGAGAAAAATAGACGCTACCTTCTGCAATGTATGCAATGCCCTCGTCGATGAGCTGTGTGATCATCGCTTGCATCTCCTCGATATGCTCCGTCGCACGTGGGAGTGTTGCAATATCGGTTAGGTTGACTCCGACCTTTTGCAGATCCTGCTTAAAGGCCGCGAGATATTTTTTTGTAAGGAGTTCAAGCGCCTCATGAGGTGCTTCTCCTGGGTGCTCTTCGCGAGCTCGAGCGATCATCTTGTCATCGATGTCGGTTATGTTCATGACCCATCGTACATCATACCCGCCAATGTGGCGTAGGACACGCTGGACCGTATCAGCCGTGATGAATGCTCTGAGATTACCGATGTGCGCATGGTCATACACCGTTGGTCCGCATGAATACATAGTCACAAGATCAGGAGCAAGTGGTTCGAATTGCTCTTTAGTTTTATGGAGTGAATTGTAAAGTGAAATTGTCATGGAGTGAGTGGTTCTCGATTAATGATTGCGCGCAATACCTCTGCTGTACGACGACAATCATCAAGTGCATTATGCGCACCGCGAGCATCTTGCCCAAAAAGGCGGAAGGTTTCTTCCGAGCGTACCACCTCTGGGTGTCCTTGTTCGCAGAGATAAGTATACGCAAGGGTCCACACGTCGATGTGGTGATAATCATACATGGTTTCGCGACGGTGTAGTGCACGCAAAAATGCATCCAGCCAAGCTCGGTCAAAACTCACATTCCACGAAGCCAAGTATACGTCTGTACCAAAGGCCTCAATGAAGTCTCTAGCTACTTGCTTCGAGCTCGGTGCATTTTTAACCCGTTCGGCCGTGATGTCGGTGTGCTCGAGTACCCACGCATCAAGGCGAGCTGGGTCGGCTTGAATATCACTAAGGAAATGGTGCTTTTCGGCAAGAGTTTTCCTATCAAGCAGTACTGCTCCGAGCTGCGTTGGGTCTCCTGGATCGATGACGTCATTTGTCTCGGTATCGCGCGTAAAACCTGTGCTCTCGAAATCAATGAGCAGAATGTCTTTTGAGAAGCCTGCAAAAGTCATACCTGCACCTCGGTTCTACCTGATAGTGCTCGTGAGAGCGTGACTTGGTCGGCATACTCGACATCGGCGCCGACTGGCATGCCTTGTGCTAGTCGGGTGACGCGTATTGGCTTATCGTTGAGCTGTTTGGCGATATACATGGCGGTGGTTTCTCCTTCTACGGTTGCGTTGGTGGCAAGAATAATCTCAGTTGGATCGGCGGCGGCGATGCGTGTCAGGAGAGTATCGATTTTGAGCTGACTCGGGCCTATGCCGTCTATCGGACTAAGTAGCCCGTGCAGTACGTGGTAGCGGCCACGAAATGATCCAGTGCGCTCGAGTGCGACTATGTCGAGCGGTTGAGCAACTACTGCAATGATAGCATCTTCCCTGCTTTGATCCTGACATAGCGCACACAGTTCGCTGGTGGCGAAACTATGACATTGAGCACAAAACTGTAAACCCTCGCGCAATGTCGTCAGTGACTCTCCGAGTCGTTTAGGGTCACCGAAGCGGACAAGATACATAGTTAAACGCTCGGCAGTTTTGGGGCCGACTGATGGTAGTTTTGCAAACTCCTCGATTGTGTTGAGAATTTGCTTTGGCAGGATCTGAGTCACGCGCGCTGCTCCTGATTTATACTTTAGGTCTAGAGGCCTGGGATCTTCAAATCGCCCATGCGGCCTTTCATTTTTTCGGCGACTTCACGTTGGAGTGTGCCCATGGCTTGATTAATAGCAGACTCAATCAGCTTCTCGAGGCGCGGAAGATCTTCGATATCAAATTTATCTTTGTCGAGCTTCACGCTGGTGACTTTCTGTTCGCCATTTACCACGACAACCACTGCACCGTTGCCGGCATCAGCCTCTACTTCAACTTGCTTGAGCTCTTTCTGGAGCTTACGCAGTTCATTCATAGCTTTTACTTGTTCGAGCATACTTGTATCTCCTCTAATCAGATACTGTCTATTGTACCGCAGATCGAGAAATTATTGCACTCGGTAGAGGCGAGCTTCGGATGAATTGGTTTTGACCTGATCAAGCTGTTGCCAGTTTGCCGGCAATGTCTTCCAGTATTTCTGCTCGCCAGGCTTCCCAATCATCCAGAGGCGTCCGTTGGTTGGCTTGACGGTCGAAAGGTCATCTACATATATGTTATCAGCGCGATCATAGAGGAGGCTTGATTCTCCGTAGCCATTTGGTTTGCCGTATGACGTACTTGAAGTATTAAGGAGTAATGTTGGCCTTGGAGCGATGCGAATATTTGCGTCATTTGACTGCTCTGGCTTGAAGGAATTGTGAAGGTCTGCGCAGGTCTCGCAGTAATAGCTAAAGTCGAAGTACGTGTAGAGTTCGGCCGACATAACTGCATCGCCAGTCTGGCGCTGTTTGCCGACGTATTCCCCGACTACCTTCATCGAGTGGGTGGCTTGTCGGGCTACATTGCCTACGCCGATGCCACAAACGATCAACACTCCGATGAGCGTCGCAGCTCCTGTGGCTTGGTGTTGGCGAATGAGACGTGTTAGAGCAATGCCGAGTAGGATGTACATACCATTTGCTGCAAAGACAAGATAGCGATCTTGATATATTGGCTTCATGATCGATACGGCGATCGTTGCGCCAATCGGTAGTACGGTATACCAGAAAAGAGCGCGAATTTCCTTATGTTCGTGTTTATGGAGCCAAGAAATCCACATGACGAGTCCGATCACGATGCCTGGGACTGCCCAGAATACAAATGGAGGGAGTGCCATAGCATCGGTAAAGGTTAAGTTTTGCCAGATACTCTTAGGGAGTGTGTAGAGCGTAGTAGCGGGTATCCAGCTGATGCCTTGGCCGCGGGAGAACTGCCCGTAGAAGGCAGGTAGCCAAGGGAGCCAGAGGACGATGACGGTTAGATTTGTAAGCCACCAATCTGTGCGCAGCCAATGGCTTTTCCCGATTCGCCACTTCCAAGGGCGTTCGAGTGACATGAGGTAGAGCCAATGGGCTGCGATTGCAAAGACCGTAAAGTAATGCGTGTAGAGCCCGGCTGCCATCGCGAGTGCGTACACCGACCACCATCGCCAATTGGTGTGCGCGTGCTCAGTAGCTCGTAAGAGAGCAAATGTACCGCCAAGCAAAAAGAGACCAAGTAGCCCATACATTCGTGCTTCCTGACTGTAGCGAACGAGCATCGGTGCGACTGCCAGAATGCTCAAGCTGATCGTGGCTGCCGCCCGACCAAAATATCGCTTAACCAGCAAGTATCCGATGTAAATTGTGGCGATGCCGGCCACAGCACTCATGCTGCGTACAGCTAGTGTGCTGGTGCCGAACAGCCGCATCCAATAATGAAGGAGCTCGTAATACAGTGGTGGGTGTACGTCGCGAGCAGAACCCGCCCAAATCTCAGCAGGCGTGCGCGATGAAAGCATTACTGTGAAGCCTTCGTCGTGCCAAATGCTCGCCTTGGTGATGGTGGTGAAGCGTGCAAGTGCTGCGACGAGGAGCAGGCAGCTTACCACCCAACGCTCAGGGAGTCGCGATATGAAAGAAAGGTCTGAGAGCTTATTGCGTCTTGTATGGCTCATAGCGAAAGTGTGTCTTTTTATACTTACCAGTCAGCAGGCCAAGTTTGATCGTTATTAGGTCAAAAAATACCTGTAGTGCTACTTTGATTGACTTAAGCTTGGAGCCACTTGAGATTTTTGAGCCCTCGACGACGTCTTTCCAGTCTGGGACTTCGATAAGCTCAATACTATAGCCGAGCTTGCGTGCAAGAGCCAGTATTTCAAGATCGAATCCCCAGCCTAAAATCCGTTGTCTTCCAAAAAGCTCGTGAGCGGTTTGTCTTTCAAAAGCTTTAAACCCACATTGGGTGTCTGATATCCCCGGTACGAGGAGTGTTTGTGCGAGCCAGTTTCCGAAGGTAGAGATGAACTTACGGATGCCGGTGTGTGAATCTTCTAGGTTTCGAATGCATATACCAACCTGTCTTTTTTGTTCGATGAGCTGATATACGTCCTCGAGGTATTTTAGGGGTGTCGCTAGGTCCGCATCCATGAACATGACATACTCCCCGCGCGCGGCAAAGATGCCATCACGTACTTGCTTGCCTTTATTGTTTCCCTTGATTATGCCTGGACCTGTTTGAAGAAACTTGAACGATGTGAAGTGCTTACTTTCTGCTCTAGCTACTTTTTCGGTTTGATCACTGGACATGGCGTCGACAACAATTACTTCTGCATCGTGCGCGTGTTCCTTGAGATACGTAGCAAGTGCCTTAAGGGTTGCACCAATACGTTTCTCTTCATTCAAAGTTGGGATGAGTATACTAAGCGTTGGCTTCCCAGCACGGGCATTCATCGGTTGACCTCGACCGTGTAGAAGAGTGTTCGCTGTGGGAAGCTCGGCGAAGTGATCGCTTTGACTGGAGCAGCTGGGTACTTTGCCTTGAGGGTATCAAGTACGTATTGTCTGTGCTCGTTGTTTTGCACGAAGAAGATAGTAGGGTCTTGTGAAAGTGGTACTGATTTGACTTGCTCCCATTCGAGCCGCTTCCAGCCAGAACCGCGATCGAGCCCAAAGCCATCATCGATGTTGTATTTGTAATCGGATTTTATGCGTGTCAGATAATCAAAACTACGGATAGAATATCCATCTACGACTAGATATGTGGTGGGCTGGCTTGAGCCCTTGAGGGTCGTGTTGTAGAGCTTGGCCATTTCTGACATATCTTCAGCATACGCATCGTATGTCTGGACATCCCCCGCCCACGCCACGAAGTATGCTTTATAGCTCTGTGCCAGTGTGGCTGCGAGGAGTATCAGTATAAATGTGAGCCCGACGTTGCGTGCAATTGAGTTGATTGGGAATATCGTATACCACCTACCGATAAAGTATGACAAGCCGACAGCCGCCAATATCATTACTGCCGGAGATGAGCCGATCGATCGTAGGCCGTGTGGCAGACCTTCCGCTGTGAGTGCAGCCGGCAACATCATGGCTGCAAAGATACCTAAGAGTGCCACATACCGCGAATGTCGTAAAGCGTACAGAGATATAAGTATGCCTAGGATAAACATAATGCCTACGAATGTATTCAGGTATGGTTCTGCAGGGATGTTGTGGCGTGGATTTGTGTCTCCAGCGAAATTGTATTGCAAGAGAGTCTTGGACACGCTGTCTGCAAGCGTCTGTATTGGTTTGCCTTTGTTCAGCTCTTTATTGAGGAAGCTGGTAGCACCGGCGCGTGCTGCGGCATCTTTGTGGGTTATGCCATATATACCAAGCGGGGCAAGTACCACGAGACATGCAATCAGCCCACTTCCAACCTGCCTCCAATGTGACTGCAAGAATGTGCGCCTAAAGAGTGCTATGTATATGAGGAGTCCTACCACTGCAGCAATCATGAGCTGAAATGCAGTATACGTGTAGGCTCCGAGACCCAAAAAAATTCCAGCGCCAATGAAGTAATGCATCTGCTTGGTCTTGTAGGCACGGCCACCGAAGTATGCCACGAGTGAGACCATGAGCGCTGTCATGCTGGCGCGAAAGCCATCTCGAGAAATGACTACTACCCAGGGATTAATCGCCATGAAGAATGCTGCCAATAAGCCTACTCGACGGCCGAACCAGTCAGTTCCCCAATAGTATACAGCAATGACAGCGAGGACACCGATCGTAGCCGGCGCGATGCGCAATGCCAGGATGGTGTTGCCCATAAGCCATACGAAGATAGCCTGAAGGAAAAAGAAAAGTGATTCTCGCGGACCATTTGTTGCATACAGGGGCCGAATGTCGCGACTAAAGATACGGAAGATATCCTGCCCGTTCGCAGCTTCGTCTGGGTGAAGGCCTGGTGGAAGCTGATCGAGTTGGTAAAAGCGGAAAAAAATTGCAAGCAGCACGATAGTCGCCAGTACAATCCATGTGCCGTATTTGGCGATAAAGTGTTGTTGTTTGGTGGCCTTCTTCGGCTTCGGTCCAGGAGCCATTACTCGTATTCCTTAAAGACGAAGCGCTTATAGGTGAGATAATTCCATGTCAAGCTTGCTAGGGTTGCTACAGCTTTCACGCCATTGGTGACAATAAATTTGTCATCGACGAGCCTGGTGACACCGAGGACTTGTGCGAGATGGACGCCTACTCCCACGGGCCAGAGCCAAACATGTTCAAAGAAATATATGATACCGCTCTGAATGACGTACAGACCAAACGCAGTCACTAGGAAGAACCGCGCAGCCTGTTCGAACTGTGAATCGTGGGTATGAGCTTTGAAGACAAAATTGCGATTGGCAAAGAAGCTAAAAAGCATAGCTATAGTTGTTGCTGGAATGTTTGCGGCGAGGTCGCTCAGTGCAAAAACTCTCGTGAGGAGGTTGAGGATGCCGAAATCAATCAGCGTATTGAGCACACCGACGATACCAAATCGACCTACTCGAGCAGCTTCTTTGGCGGCTGTAGCTTTTGGTGTGGTAGGGTTTTTGGGTTTAGACTTCGTCTCTGGCATGTGTCAAATCTTTCGTGTCTAGTATAGCGTGGATCTAGTTCATGAGTAAACACGCTTGTGGTTTAATTGCTATGTTTCCGCTCCAGAGATCTGAATAGCATGAGCTCAGGACTGAAGAAGAGCTCTACGTCCCCAGTCGGTCCGTTACGGTGCTTAGCGATGATTATGTCGGCGATGTTTTTACGCTCGGTTTCTTTGTTCCATCGATCCTCGCGCGAGATAAACATGACAACGTCCGCATCTTGCTCGATTGATCCTGATTCACGTAAGTCAGACAGTTGTGGAATCGGCGGATTGCGGGATTCGACGGCGCGCGAAAGCTGCGATAGAGCGATGACTGGTACATCGAGTTCGCGGGCAAGACCCTTGATGGATCGAGATATCTCAGATACTTCATTCACGCGATTATCGCTACCACCACTTGACCGGCCACTCATCAACTGCAAGTAGTCGATAACTATCAGCCCAAGCCCGTGCTCTGCTTGAAGTCGGCGGGCCTTCGTACGCATCTCGAGTGAGTTAATCAGTGCACTATCATCGATATATATCGGTGCCTCTGCGAGCACCCCCATTGCACTGTTCAGTTTTTCAAAATCTTTGTCTTCCAGATTCCCTGTTCTCAGCTTCCAGGAGTCGATGCCTGATTCCATAGCAAGCAAGCGATCAATGAGTTGTTCTTTGCTCATTTCGAGACTGAAAATGCCAACAGGCACGCCCTCGCGGATCGCAACATTGGCCGCAACATTAAGCGCAAAACTCGTCTTTCCAACACTCGGGCGAGCCGCCAGAATAATAAGATCAGAGCGCTGCAGCCCGGCCAAGAGATTGTCCATGGCTGGGAAACCAGTTGGTACACCGCGCAATTGTTTTTTGTCTTTGTGTAGAGCGTCTAGGCGGTCGAAACTATCCGCAAGGATTTGACTCGCGGAAATAAAGTTTTGCTTGAGGTGTTTCTGGCTAACCTGGAAGAGTGCTTGCTCGGACTCATCAAGGATATCCTCCAGTGGCTTTTCTTCATCGTGGGCGTAACCTGCAATTGTGTGGCCAGCGATATCGAGACGACGTAGGGTCGCCTTAGATGCCACGATCTTTGCGTATTCTGCTGCATGAGTGGCGCTCGGCACATTTGTGGCGAGTTCTGTCAAAAAAGTCATGCCTCCGA
The DNA here is from genome assembly GCA_964391595.1 of uncultured Candidatus Saccharibacteria bacterium. Lineage (GTDB taxonomy): Bacteria > Patescibacteriota > Saccharimonadia > CAILAD01 > JADZGC01. The sequence goes on from CAYMMM010000001.1 coordinate 9,861, forward strand.
TAAGCTTCAACTTCTTGGCATTCTGTAGAGTGTCACTGAGTGTGATGAGGTCGATTGGCTTACGTTTTTCGTAAAGACTAAGTATCGCAGCGTACACAATTCCGTGACGATTGTCATAGAAATCTTCTTCGTGTACGATGTCGGCCACCCTGATGAGGGCGTCGGCGTCGATGAGTAGTGAGCCGAGTAACGATCGCTCGGCTTCAACATTATGCGGTGGAGTCAAGGACTTATCCACAGCATTTGATGTCGGCGTATCAGCCATCACTCAACTACCTCGCCACCAAGTATTTCCAGGGCACTAGCCACAAGCTCTTGATCGTTATCTTGCTTCGGAGTGTTCGACTGAGACTCACCAGTGTGTTCAACCTTCAGTTCGATAGTCCTGCCAGATACCTTTGTAAATATTGCTTCGATGAGCTGGCGATTGTGCGCTTCTTCGATGCGTTCTTTGTGAAAACGGAAGCGACAGCGAATGAACAGTACACCGTCTTTGAGCTGCGGCTCACCTGAGCGTAGTACGGCATACAGCGAGTTGTTTTTTGTTTTGATGAGTGACAGTGCTTTCGTAGTGATAACTGAGTCATTCAGGCCTGTTGTCGGTATCGAAGATGCGGTGTCAGTGTTGCTTTCAACACTGGCTGGCTTTGGGGCTCTTCTTGCCTCCTTGGATGGATTCTGACCATGGGCTGGCGGTCTACTATATGGAGTGTTCGTTTGGGGTACTTGTGTTATTGCCTCTGCGCTCGTGAGCTCCCAGACTGCAAGCTCGAGTGGCAAGCTAGGGATATTTGCACTACGTTGCTCCGTGGCTGCTCGGGACAAAACACGCAATACCTGGTAGTAGCGATCTGCTTCAGTCTTGCTTGCAGCGAGGAATGCTTGCCGGACGTGACTCACGAGGTACTCAGTGAGGATCGAAGGATCTGCACCAGCAGAGAGTACGTCGGCAAGGTGTGATAATGCTAGTTTAGTATCCTTCTCGAGAATAGCATCTACCATGGCTAGAATGCGCGCTACATCGCCGATCCCGGAAGCTTGCGCTACTACCGCACTCGTAATCGCGTCACCACGGCTTGCGAGTTGATCGAGGAGACTGAGCGCATCACGAAATCCTCCCTGAGCTTGCGTGGCGATAAGTTGTATCGCCTCTGGTTCTATACTGATCTGTTCTTTCTTCGCGACCACTGTAAGCGCCTCGGTTAGGTCTGTAGTAGATATTAGCCTGAAATCATGTCGCTGCGTGCGTGAGATAATAGTGTCGGGTAGCTTGTGCACCTCAGTTGTTGCTAGCACAAAGATGACGTGGGCTGGCGGCTCCTCGAGCGTCTTCAAGAGTGCATTAAACGCCTCGCGTGTGAGCATGTGAACCTCGTCAATAATAAATACTTTGTATGGAAGGGTGCTTGGCGCGGTAGCTAGTTTGTCTCGGAGAGCACGAATCTCGTCAATACCACGATTTGATGCGGCATCAATCTCGATAATGTCGAGCTCGCGTACGATATCGGCCTCAGCAGGAAGGTTGTTTACTCGTCTCGCTATGATGCGCGCCACACTCGTCTTGCCGGTGCCTCTTGGACCAGTCAAAAGATACGCATGACTAATTGCGCCTTTTTGAAACGCTTTGTCGAGTGTGTCGGTCACATGCTTTTGTCCGACAACATCTTGCAGATCTAGTGGTCGATATGACCGATATAGAGCGAGCTGAACCACTCCCCTCCTCACTAATATTACTCAGACTATTATAACGCAGAATGAGTTCGCAGGAGGAGTTCGAAGTGGCCTTATGGGATTAAAGTTAGCGTTTTTTGCGCTTGATTTCGACTTTGTCTACCAAGAAGTTCACGAGCCAGAGGGCGGCGATAAACTCGATGCAGATAAGCGGAACACCAATCGGACCATTGAGGGTATCAAGCAGCTGTTGGTTCGTTTGTAGCATTGCGACGCTAATCAAGCCGAGCAATATCCCTCTGAGGATAAGATCATAATTTTTCATGCGGCACTCATATTAATAGTGCTTATGATTATAGGCTTGCATCTGGAGATCAGGCAAGTTGCTATGTTTAGCCGATAACGGCTTCGATAGCAGCCCAAGAAGCCACACGATCGGCTGGAATGACGACAGTCACTTCGTCTCCGGGCTGCGCTTTGAAGTACGTGACGCTCGCGAAGAGTACGTGGTACAGCTTTCCGCCTGCCTCAACCATATATGTGCCGTCTTGGAGGGTAATCTTACCAATGAGTTTTTTGCGTTCGATTGGGCCGATTTGCTTGTAGATGAAACTGCCATCATCGGAGATGGTGAGCTTGAGAATGTCGCCTTCAACGAGCTTTGACTTGGAGGCATAGTTCGCTGGCACAGGATAGGTCTTATCGCCAGGTCCCATCATGTTTTGACCGTCGAATACGCCCTCAATGACCTTGCCGGCATTTGCATCACTATTTTGATAGGCTGTCTGGCGTGCCGATGGCTTGGCTGGGCTCGATTCCTCGGGCTTGACACCCATACCGGCGAGTTGCTCGTGGAGCTGTTTGAGCTGCTCCTCAGCTGCCTTGAGCTGAGCAGCGAGCTCGGTTACTTTTTCGTCTTGTGGGTTGTTTGCCATATAGTACTCACTTTCTGTTTCGGATTATCTGCGCAAGATACCACCCTCATGTATCCACAAACTCATGCAACCTCTCGAGTCGCATTTACCTGGAGTATAGCACTCGTACCAGAAATAATGCAAACAAAAACACCCGCATACAATACACGCGAGTGTTTTTGTTTAAAAATCCGAGGATTTTACTGGAGTTCGATTGTAGCGCCAGCAGCTTCGAGCTTTGTCTTAGCTTCTTCGGCTTCTTCTTTGGTTGCGCCTTCTTTGACCATCTTTGGAGCTTCGTCCACAACAGCCTTAGATTCTGCGAGACCAAGACCAGTGATTTCACGAACAGCCTTGATGACGTCGATCTTCTTGTCGCCTGCAGCAGCGAGGAAGATGTTGAATGAAGTCTTCTCTTCTGCAGCTTCGCCAGCTTCGGCTGGAGCAGCAACGCCCGCAACTGCTACAGGGGCTGCTGCTGATACGCCGTAGTGATCTTCGAGAGTCTTCACGAACTCTGAGAGATCGAGAACGCTCATTTTGTCGAGTTCAGCAACGAGCTTTTCGAACTTTGCTGGAACTTCTTTTTGCTCTTCTTTTACTTCTTCTGCTACTGGAGCAGTTGTTTCTTCTGCCATAATATTCTCCTTATTTGCAACTGCTTTACGCAGTAGCTTCTTTCTTATCTTTAATTGCTTGTAAGGCGTAGACCAATCCTGAGACGTTGCCATTGAGGGCGCGGACGAGGCCTGACATTGGAGCGGCGATAGTGCCAACCACCTGGGCCAGGAGCTGTTCGCGACTTGGCAACTTAGCGAGCGCGATGACTTCTTCTTTCGTGAGGATGTCACCAGTTTCGCTAATTGCGCCAACTACTTCTACTGCATCATTGTCTTTTGTGAAGTCAACGATGAGTTTAGCGGCTTCAACCTCATCGGCGCCAAAAGCTACAGCCATTGGGCCTACAAAAGCTGACATGTCGGTGATTTCCTTATTACTCGCTTCGGCAGCTCGTTTGAGGAGCGTGTTCTTAGCGACCGTGAAGGTAATCCCCTTCTCGCGTCCAGCGTTACGCAAAGCGTTGATCGCTGGGACATCGAGTCCGCGGTAGTCGGTCAGGACGGCAAGCTTAGAAGCATTGAGGCGCTCGACCAGTTTTTCGAGGTCTTGCGTCTTTTGTTCACGGGTTTTTGCCATCGTGAATTCCTTTATTTAATGAAAAAATCTTCGGTGCGAGCACTGAAGACACGAGAGACTGATCTTATGAAAAGATGTTGTCTTGGCCTCGGTAGCAGATTAAGGCAGGTTGAAGTGCCAGCTACTGTCTTCGGTTCGTACGAGAGATATAGTAACAGATATGAGGGTATGGGTCAATAGAAATGGCCCCCTCTCGCGAGGGGGCCAACAGATTCAAAGGAAAACTCAGTCTTCGGTGAGTGCAGCCTGACGCCGCGCCTCAAGTCGCTGCTCAGCTGCGATACGGCCGAGATCATATCGTTCATAGTCGGCGTAGCGCATCATCTCTGCAATTGCAGTGTGCCCGGCCACATTCTCGACTGCTTCGTGTATCGACTGACAGACCCGTCGGTAGTCGTCGTGGCCGGCGGGCTGAGTACGCAGCTCCACCATGTGTGTTAGCGCCCGGGCGTTGATCTGGATCGCGTAACGCATACGGTATGCGAAACCGAGTGCGTATTGAGGCTGAGCGTCAGCGGGAAAGACTCCACGCAGCTCGTCGAACAGCGCCGCCTGGGCTTCGAGTGCAGCGTCGTAGTGACCGCGCAGTCCCGATAGCTCAATCAGCGGTGGCACGATGTAGCCATGCACCGGCGTCAGCGTCTGCCAGGTCATGGTCAGCATGCGGTGCCGCTGAAGGTCGCGGAAGGCGCCGTAGTCGCTGAGGATCTCGAAGCGGTAACCAACCATCTCAAGCTGTCGCCCTGGCTTGTGACGCCGGTTGTGTGATCGATCACCGAAGTACGCTTCGAGTATCGACAACTTCTCATGATGGCTCATCAATTCCACGCGCCTACGCAGCTGTACCTCTGAGAAGTGCGTCTGCTCTGCCAGGATCGCGGCAACGAGCTTCACCTCATAATCGGGATCGAAGTCGAGTAGCTGTACCTCTGACGAGGTGGGCTCGAGCGTCAAGTCAGCCAGGAGTGCATCGGCTCGTTCGTTCACCGCTTCTCGATTTTGCTCGAGATAAGCACTCCAAGCGTTCCCGCGGTCTGGAAGATCGACGCGCTGCAAGAAGGATGGAATGACCTTGCGCAATTCCTTCAGCATCATGCCCGCGTATGCACGAGCTTCGGGCAGTGGATGAGCTCGCATGCGCAGCAACAGATGCTCGTACGACTGGCCCGAGCCGTAGATGCCCAAGTTCGAGATCGTCGCCGCAGGCAACAGTCCTCGAACATTGTCGAGCACTTTCGAACGTACCGACGCTTGCCAGGCAGGAATCGACTGCCCATCAGCACGTGGATACAACTCCTCGGCCAGCGGCATGAGTTGCTCGAGCAGCCAGCTGTACTGCTGGAAGGTGATGTCCATGACATCCACATAGCGACCTGCCAACGGTGAGGCCATGATCTCGGGGTCGCGATAGTAGCGGTAGCGACCGTTCACGGTGCCGTCGTACCTGATGTAACGCGTCGATTGCTCGAGGTAGCCCATCAGGCGACCCCACTCGAGGATCTTGGTCAGCAGATTGCTGGCCTGCTCGCAGGCGAGGTGAGCCCCGCCCAGCTGCGCGACTGAATCGTCGCCGTAGTCGCTGAACACCTTGTCGAACAGCTGTGTTCCGCGTTGAAGACCTGCGCCAGCGCCAGGTGCCACGTCCTCGGCTTCCTCGAGCTTCTCGTAGAACTCGGTGAGAAAAAGCCGACGCAGGCTCAACTCGGTGCGTGAGTAGCGCGCGAACAGTGCGGCGCGCACCACTTCGTCAAGTCCGCGCACTGCGAAGACCGGCAGATGCGTGTTGGTGAAGTAGCGCTCGAGGATTGCACACTCTGCTTCGGTGAACTCCTCGGCCGTGTAGCCGATGATGTCGGTTGGGGACATCTTGTTCTCTCTTTCTGTCATGGTACTCTTGTCGAACAAGTCGTATCAATAATATCTGAAAACGTACAAAATACGAAATCATAAGGACTTTGTGAGAAAAAATACAGCCCCGGGATTGCTCCCGGGGCAAGGCAGCATTTAACTAGTAAGGACATTCTCCTCTAGTAACGTTTTGATCGCTAGCGACACGCGCTCGATGGACTGAAGCCCGTAGATCTCGTGAGTGGTATAGCCCATTTCACGCATGATTCTACAGGCATCCATATACCCGTTTGCGATCATACGTAAATACTGCTCACCTTGTGACTCGAAGAAATCACGTGCTTCGCCGCGTCCATCAACACGTCTTTCTGATTCGTCGTACGGCAGCGTGATGACAATGAAGAGATCCGGTCTACAGATCGGGTCGACGTACTTCTCGTGGAGGAGTCTGATCTCGTCTAGGTCGGTACCCCCGACGATGCCTTGATACACGAAGGTAGAAGCTTCGCTCCGATCGGCGATCACCCATTCGCCAGCTTCGAGGGCTGGAAGAACAACGCGTCGTCGCATACCCATTCGAGCGGCTACAAACGTCAGAAGCTCTTCGTCTGCTTCATGGTGAAGGTCGGGGTCCTTCAATACGAGCCTGAGCGCTTCACCGAAGGGGTCGCCCCCGGGCTCGCGCACTACGCGACATCTCTGCCCCATGCCAGCGAGCCAATTGGCAATGATCTCGCATTGCGTGCCTTTGCCTGCCCCTTCGGTTCCTTCGATGACGATGTACTTTCCTCTTTCAGTCATCAACCCTCCTCGAGGTTTGCGATAGAATAGTCCGGGATTGGGAGCAACGGCAACGGGGCAACGAACTCATCCTTGTCGGCGCGAGGGATCATGCGCTTGACCGACCAGTCGGCGATAGTCTTCTCGAGACTATCCGATGCCGTATGGTACTTCGATGATGTTCCGCCGTACGGCCGCAGCACGGCGCCGGTATGGTGAAACACGATCTGTGCGATGCGGTCACCTACGGCCAGGATGCACAACTCCTGGTTGAAATTGTGGATCTCCATAGTCCAGCGGGTTGCGTAGCCGGGATCCCCCCATCCCGCGTCAATGCAGACTGCGATACCGTTGCGGCCAATCGTGCTGCGAGACTGCATTGAAGTTGTGCCGGGTGGCAGAATCCCAATGAACTCATGTGTATGAGCCAGAATGCGCTCCCCTGGGAATACGGGGATGACAAGCGCATCATCGGGCAGATTTGCGAGCAGCCCAAGTCCATTGGACTCACAGAATTCGCGATGAGGTTTTGGCTTCTCGGCCCGGAAGAATCGCTCAATGTCCTCGGGGTTGCGGTGGTCGTAGATTGGGCTCTTATTGGCATTCGCTACGAAGAACCCGTCTCCACCCAGCGTTACATCGACTGAACTCCCTTTGATGTTGGCTGGTACCAGCGGGTGGCAGATGATGTTACCGCGACGGATCGCACCAAGAATCTCGCTGTCCGAATACACTCCACCGGCGATGCGCTCGATGTAGGCAAGCAGGTTCTTGACCCACTTCTCGAAAGCATCAGGAGTGTTCAGAAGAGCCTTGATCGCCCCCGGATCGGACAAGCCCGCGAGGATTGCGCTCCTGAGTTGATCCGACGCCCTCTGGTCAGGGTGGATGCCCTGTAGAAGAGAGGCTTGATCGACAGCTCGTCGCGTCTTATCGACCAGTTCATCCAAGTTGTCACTTGGCATACCGTCTCACTTTCTTAGTAGGTACAAAACGATCTGTATTAGTGTAGCGGAAATGTGCATGAGCTCAAAAGCATAAGATGTAAGAATGTATGATTACGCACTAAAAAAACACCCTTACGGGTGCTTTTTTTAGTGTCGTGTGAAGCTAAACTATTTCGCTACGAGTTCGGCGGTGTCGAGCTTCACGCCCGGTGTCATGGTGGCGGCAACGGTGATTGACTTCACGTATGTCCCCTTCACGCCAGATGGGCGGTTGGTTTGTACGCACTGTAATACGGCGCGTCCGTTGGCAACGAGATCTTCTGCCTTGAAGCTGAGCTTACCGACTGCAGCGTGGATGATGCCGTTCGCATCGTTCTTGATCTCGAGACGGCCTTGCTTGATCTCCTTTACGGCAGTAGCTGGGTCAGCAGTCACGGTGCCACTCTTCGGTGATGGCATCAGTCCTTTTGGACCGAGCGTCTTCGCGTGGCGGCCGAGCTGAGCCATCGTGTCTGGTGTAGCTACTAGGACGTCAAAGTCGAGCGTACCCTTACCAATGTCGGCGAGCAATTGCTCTGAGTCAGTCACATCAGCACCAGCTTCTGCAGCTGCTTTGGCTTTTTTGTCATCAGCTGTCAGTACTGCCACTCGAACGGTTTTACCACTTCCTGCTGGAAGTGCGGTAGATGCACGGACGGTTTGGTCGGCCTGACGTGGGTCTATGTCAAGGCGAATATGGAGCTCAAGCGTGGGGTCAAACTTGGCGGTAGAAATCCTTTGAACGAGCGCAACGGCTTCATCGAGTGTGTAGAGTTTATCGAAATCAATTGCTTCGCGCATGGCTTGTTGATTCTTGGAGTATCTCTTCACACGAGGCTTAGCCTTTGGCTTAGGAGCATCTGCTTTTTCGGCTGCCTCAGCTTTGCGTTCCTCTTTTGCCTCAGCTTCTTCTGCTTCTTTTGCGGCCTTGGCGCTGCGCTTCCCCGCTTTGGCAGTTGACGTTTTCTTGGCTGGCTTTTCTTCTACAGTCTCTACTTGTTCTTCAGCTACTACATCGGTTGGTTCGGTAGCGACTACTTCTTCTACGATTTCTTCAGATTTCTTTGGCATAATGTTCTCCTTGTGGTGCAAGCGGCGGATAGATATCACGCCTCCCACGGGTTATTTAGTGATTTACTTCTCGACCTCTACACCCATTGAGCGGGCTGTACCAGCAATGATTTTCTTCGCGGCATCGATGTCGTTTGCATTCAAGTCTGCCATCTTAGTCTCAGCGATTTCGGTCAGTTGGGCATCGGTGAGTTTACCGACCTTTTCCTTGTTCGGAACACCACTAGCCTTCTGGAGGCCGAGAGCTTGCTTGATTAGCATCTTGGCAGGCGTGCCTTTTACTTCGAAGGTAAAGCTCTTGTCTTCATAAATAGTGATCTTGGTTGGGCACTGAGCGCCACGCATGTCCTTGGTCTGTTCATTGAAGGCGTTAATGAAGTCCATCATATTTACACCGTGCTGACCCAAGGCTGAACCAACTGGTGGAGCTGGTGTAGCACCGCCTGCTGGGATAACCATCTTGAGTTTTGCTGAGATCTTCTTTGCTTCTGCCATAATCTTTTCTCCTTGTGGTGCAAGCGGCGGGCAAATACCTCGCCTCCCACGGTTATTGTTTATTGTTCAAACTAAATCTTCTTAACCTGCAGGCTGTCAAGCTCGACAGGCGTTTCGCGACCGAACATGGTCACGAGTACTTTGATCTTACCCTTAGCTTCGTCGATTTCGCTGATTTGCCCATCGCAGCCCTTGAATGGCCCGTCGGTAATATTCACCGTCTCGCCTATCGAGTAGTCGATCATGAACTTCGGTTCCTCGACGCCCATGCGCTTTTGGATGAGCTTGACCTCATCTTCAGCCATTGGACTTGGTGTGGTGCCAGTTCCGACGAAGCCGGTAACGTTTGGCGTGTTACGGACGACGAACCAGCTGTCTTCGGTGACATCCATATTCACCAAGATATAGCCTGGGAAAATTTTACGTTCGACAATGCGTCGCTTACCATTCTTGATTTCAATCTGGTTTTCTTTTGGTACGACGACATCAAAAACCTTATCTTTCATACCCATTGTATCGATGCGGTGAAGTAGATTTTGTGCGACTTGGTCTTCATACCCTGAGTAGGTGTGGATGACATACCATTGGCCTGGTGACGATGTTTTCATGAGTTCCTTTGGTGAATATTATGTTATTGCACGACTATAGTTGCTTAGGATCTGGTGAGTAACTTTTCAAGAATGGTTCGAAAAAGCAGATCAAATCCAGCCAGATAGACTGCTACTACGAGAGTAAAAACCAATACTACAGTCGTCAAAAATATTGTTTGACGGCGGCTCGGCCAAATAACGCGGCGGAGCTCTTGATATGAACTGGTGAAATAACGTAGTAATTTTTTCATATAAAACGTGCTTAATCTAAAAAAGCCGCTCGGGCTTTACATGCGTATACATATTGTACAGTGCAATTTTAACCTGTAGGGGTGTAGATGTCAATATTTCGAGGGCTACTTTCGGGTCACGAATTCACTGATGTTTACGGGTAGTTTTTCGTGGATGCTCGTGAAGAATCGTTGCGCTGGGGTGCGAAGTGCGATAAGTGCGATCGTAGCGATGATTGATAGCCCAACCAGGATCGTAATGACTTGGATAATGGCTGACTTCCGTGCCTTCTGGTGGGGCTTTGTGATGATGAGCTGTGAGACGGCTGATTTATAGCTCGTGTGAGCTATGTGGTGATAGACCAGTGCCCAATATCCTTGTGACCACAGGGTAAATCCAACCACGGCAGCATACATGAGGACTGTCGACAGTAGGATGAGGCCAGCTCGAGCGATTGCATGGCGACCCACGGTGAATTGGCCGTAGCTAGCAGTAGACCAGATGAGAGCGAGCAGTAACCCGACTGCTAGTGTGGCGCTGAGGAGCCAAAACAGGCCAAATGCGAGGGTTCGCAAGAGTGTTCGCAATGTAAGTCCGAGGCTTTTGACGACTAGAAAGGCGGTGGATTGATTTGTGACCGCAAGCATGATTCTGACGATGGTTCTGTGCACAGCCATTATAGCTACCCCCAGGAGGAAAAGGACGAGGATAACATAGATCGAGAGACTTTTAATTTGAGTTAGATTTGAGTCAAATATCCTCAGAATGACTAGAGCTGTGAGGCTTGAAAAAGCCATGGTGGAGAATAGCTCGAATGCACTGATTGAGATGAGGCGATGAGATTTGGCCAGAGCTTGCCAACCATATTCTTCTGCATCGACTGATCGATGGTCGATACGACGGATATTTGCTGCATAACTGACGAGTTGCAAGATGTGCCGAACCAGCCAGAGAATGAACGCAACAGCTGCGATGGCGATCACGCTTATCACTATTCTGATATAAGGCGCGGTGAGAAGGCCGCGAATAAGCATGTATGCTTGCTGGATGGTGATGTTTTGGCTTTTTGTCAGGCTTAAGATTGCCCAAGGCGTGGCGGCGCAGAGCCAAAACCAGGGTGAGAGGATGGACATCACGAGTGCGGCATCAAAAGCGTGACGGTCTTGCTTTTCGCGGAAAGAACGCAAGATGACAGAAAGTACTGATTTCTGATGTGTCTGATGCTTAGGCTGCGCGGGCAGCGGGAGCGCTGGATGGCTCACTCGATGTGGGTGCATGAATTCTGCAGCGTCTGTATCGAGTTCGGAGCTTGCAACTGTCTGTGATTGCGGCGACTTTAGTGCGGACTGTCGTGTCGCACCAGTAAGCTTACGTCCGCTTTCGATCGAATATCGAATGCCGTCCACTGTCACGTGTCTTTGCGGTTTTTGATGATGAGTAGTGCGTTTCATAGTTGAGGCTTAACGATTATGCCAGAGAAAAAGTAGCTTTTCGTATGTCGGGATGCTGACTCGCTGGCTGTATACAGTATACTGCTTTTGCTTAATCCTTTCGAGTAGCTCGGCATAGAGTCTCAAGATATACCGCACTGGCCGCTGGTAGCTAGGGTGTAGGTCATCTATAGCACGAGCTGCGTGCGTCAAGTAGGTCTGCGCGCGCTTTGTCAGTATGGTTAGCGCACGTTCGAGACCGGCTTGATTTGTGCGTTGTAGGAGTTGCGCGGGCGTGAGTTGCGCTTCTCGCAAAACACTCTGGGGTATGTATATTCTCTGTAAGTCTATGTCGGTGCCGACATCGCGAATAATATTGACATACTGCATACCGATACCGAGCTGCTTTGCGCCGAGTAATGTTGAACGCTTGGTAGCGCCGAGTATGCGCGCGCACAGTATGCCGACGATCCCAGCGACCTCGTAGCTGTATCGATCGAGCTCTGAGATCGTGAGAGGCTGTCGAAACACGATGTCACTTGTGACGCCATCAAGTACGGTTTCGAGCTCTGCGATTGGAATCCGATATACTTTGATCAGATTAAAGACAGCCGGCCATATATCCGTTTCGACTGGTGGCGATTTGCGGATGTGCAGCGCTCGTCGCATCATCATGAGCTGTCGCCGCTTCATGCTTGATGTGAGGGTCGTACTGTCAGCAATGTCATCGGCTACTCTACAAAATGCGTAGAGTGCTTGGATCGCTTGCCTCGTTTCACGGTCAAAAAGATAGGTCGCGAGGGTAAAGTTGGAACTTGCACGGCGCGTAATTCGTGCGCACGCCGCTTGGCTGGCACGCTGGCTGGTCATTTTGTCCTACTTACCAGGAAGTCAGTTAAAGCAATGAATTCATCACCGAGCCCGCCTGGGAGCGCAAGTTTACCGATAGCTTGCTTTGCTCGGGCGGCTTCTTCTTGTGCGAGAAAGGTTGTTTTTGCCTTTGCACCGTTTGCGCTGAGGATTTTGCGAACAAGTTTGAGATCAGATTGCGTGACATTTGGATTGCCAAAGAATTTCTTCAGAATGACAGATTGTGTCTCATCGGCAAATGCAAAGCCATAGTGCATAAGCAGTGTACGCTTGCCTTCACGCAAGTCCGAGATGATTGGTTTGCCGATTTCGCGCGCCGCACCAAACATGCCGAGTAAATCGTCAGTGATCTGGTATGAAACGCCAGCGTGGAGACCATACCGCTCTAAGATTTGTAGGATTGTTGGGTTGGCACCAGCCAAAATTGCTCCGCTACGAAGTGGTGTAACCATACTGTAGCGAGCTGTTTTGAGTATATAGATCTTTTTAATTTTTTCGATCTTGAGGTGCTGTTCGGTGCTGGCGAGATCGTCAAGCTGCTGTCCTCCGGCAAGTTGAAAGTGGAGTCGATTCAGTTCACCCTTGAGCTGACTACGAACCTCGAACTCCACCGGCATTGTATCTAGTACTTCGTGGCACATACCTAGAGCAATATCTCCAGCAAGGAGTGCCATGTTGCGAGCGTGTAGGCCCGTGTGCTCGTCAGTAAGTCGTCGTTTAAAGAGCCGGATATAAGAACCTGAAATATTTGGCCCGCCATAACGCTGATCGTCTTGATCCATAATGTCGTCGTGTATCACGGCAAATAGATGATAAAGTTCCCAGGCGACACCAAGCTGGATAGCCTCCTTCTCACGTTTGCCACCCGCTACTTCATAGCCGAGTGCCACGAGATAAGGACGCAGGCGTTTGCCGCCGCGCAGACTAAATTTCTTAAGTTCGCTGATAAGCCGTCTGTACTGACTATCGATTTTGCTCGCTTCAGTCAGTTTCTTATCCCAGAGCTTCGTCAGCTCGATATCGATACTAGTCTTGACCTGCTTAATGCGGTTCTGGAGTTGCTCAGTCGATGCTGCGTTTGTAGTCATGGTTTATCCGTTCTGCGACCAGCTTACCAGAAAGCGTCACCATCGGTACACCACTACCGGGATAGGTTGAAGCCCCGACAAAGTACAGGCCTTTGATATCGCGACTCACGTTGTGAGGTCGGAAGTAGCCGGATTGGAAAAAGTAGTGACTTAAGCCAAAGGCAGACCCATCGGTGAGATTGTATTTCGTGAGGAAGTCTTCCGGTGTGAAGACAGCTTCTGTCTTGATATGCTTCTTGAGATCTAGCTTCATAATAGTCTTCATGCGTTCGAGTACGCGTGCTCGAGTTTTCTCGACCGCTGCATCCCAGTCGATGTCTGACTGCAAATTTGGTACAGGCACGAGTATGTAGAGTACATGCTTGCCCATCGGCGCCAAACTTGGGTCGGTTTTAGTCGGGATGTAGACATAAAACGCGGGGTCATCTGGGAGTTTCTTCTCATGGAAGATTTCGTTGAGATTGTGCTTGAAGTCATCGGAGAAATAGACATTGTGATGGAGCATTTCTGGCAAGTCATGATCTACTCCCCAATAAAAAAGGAGTGCACTCGAGGCTTGCTTGAGCTTGGCAGTTTTTTTGTCAGACATTTTGGGTCGATGTTTGGCGTCCACAAGCTCGCGATATGAGTAGGTCAGGTCAGCGTTCGATATGACGATATCGCATTTGATGACTTGCTTATCCGTTAGCTCTACGCCCTGCACTTTGCCGTGATACACAAGAATCTGATTGATGGGTGTGTTGAGGCGTATGGTCACCCCTAGCTTCTCGCAGAGCTGCTGCAAGGCTCGTGGTAGCGCGTGCATCCCACCCTGCGGATACCATATACCTAGTCCCGTCTCCATATAGCTCACGACAGAATACACTGCAGGCGCTTCGTATGGGGTAACCCCGAGGTACATTGATTGGAAGCTGAAGAGTTGGCGCAGCCTCCAATCGGTGAAGTAACGAGAAACAAATGTGTATAGCTTGCTCAGTCCCCTGCCCTTGAGCAGTTCAATGCCAGCTGGCACATCAATAAAATCAGTCAGTTTGTCGAAGTTCTTGTCGATAAACTTCGCACGAGCGAGTCGATAGATTTTGGCGACGTCAGCAAAGAAGCGATAAAACTGCTCGGGTGCCTTCTCATCTATGCGTGCGAGTTCTTTCGTGAACCGTGGGAGGTTTGAGCTCACCTCAATCGTCTCTCCGTCTGGAAACCACGTTTTGTAGTTTGGTTCGAGCTGCGAAAGCGAGACATAGTCGTCAAGATTTTCACCGCAATACGCGAATGTATCATAGAGGACGTCGGTCATCATGAGGATGGTTGGCCCCATATCGAATGTGTAGCCGTCTTGCTTAATGACGTGAGCGCGACCACCTACAATAGATTCTTTTTCGTAGATTGTTACCTTATACCCATCGTGTGCCATGCGGGCTGCTGCACAGAGACCACCGATACCCGCACCAATTATTACCACCTGTTTCTGTTTCGTCATAATGTTATCAATTATAATCTAGAGTATGGCTTGGCTCTATACTCAATGGGCATATATCGTGATTTTATGCGTTTCACTGACGGGGCTCACGATACTAGATTGGCGACACAACGCATTGCTTTGGAGAAGCGCTGCGAGCAAGCAAGCTACACTTGCGACACTCGGCTGCATGCTTGGGTTTTACCTCATTTGGGATTTTGTAGGTATTTGGCTTAAGATTTTCTCGACGAATCCGCGATATGTCGTAGGGGTCTACTTCTTCACGCGAGATTTACCGATTGAAGAAATCATCTTTCTTACGTTGCTCACATATGTGATCCTATTAGTTGCGGCGTTTGTCGAGAGATTCTCATACAAGTCTCAAAGTAAGACGCATACTAGAAGGGCTAAGTCGAAAATAAAGCATAAGCGAGGGCGTGTGTAGTGCGATACACATATGTGCTCCTTGCCTGTGTATTTCTGTCCATCTCGTGGTTGATTGTACAGCGGCTGCAATATCGTGCATCGAAGAATATCCTAATTGTTACCACAATTTGCTACACGATGATGGTGGTGTTTAACACCTATCTGACCTCGCTCCCCATCGTGCAATACGATTGGCAAAAAGTGCTTGGTATCAAAATGATAAGCTGGCCAATAGAAGATTTAGCCTACTTGGTGGTAGGATTGTATATGTCCCAGGCCGTGTATCAGTATTGGCTCCAGCATTATGAAAAGAAGCAGCAAGCACAACCCGCGCAGCGCCCAACGGCAGCAGACAAGAAGCGTAACCCAGCCAACTCTTAGTCAATCGCTCAGAGAAGTATTTATGAGCAGTCGGCCGATTAGTTGGATTAATACTGCTGTACCTTTTGTAGTAGCGTATTTGATTGCTGGCGGCACGCTAGATCAGACGTTTCTAGCTCTCGCTACATATTTTCTCTTCCCGTATAACATTCTCGTGTATGGGGTGAATGATATTTTTGACTTTGAATCTGATATGAAAAATCCACGCAAGGGTGGTGTCGAAGGGAGTATCGTAGCCCCGGAACGACGTAGTATCGTCTGGCTTGCCATCGCACTGACGAGTCTGGTCTGGGGGGCGTGGTTGTGGCAGCTGCTCAAGCCAATTGAGATTGCTGCGATGCTTGTGGTTGGATTCTTGGCGCTGAGCTATTCGATCAAAGGACTTCGCTTTAAAGAGGTTCCTCTCCTTGACTCGATTAATTCTTCATTGCATTTTGTGGCGCCTGCATTTATTGGAGCATTAGTTGCGCCAAATCACCATGCGCTTGATTTGCCGCTGACTGCTTTTTTCTTCTGGGGTATCGCGAGTCATGCACTTGGTGCCATCCAGGATATCGAGCCTGATCGCGCGGCCGGCATTCGGTCTATCGCGACGCAATGGGGTGCCCGTCAAACTATACGGTTTACGATTACTATGTATTTGTTGGCTTGTCTGAGTGTCATGTTTGTAGCTCCGCCAGTGTCGTTTCTAGCCACACTGTTAATCTCGCCGTACGTACTCAATGCATGCTTTTTCTTGAAATATACCTCTGATGCACAGGCTGCCGAATATCGCCGGGCATGGACGAACTTCATGTGGTTGAATTTTATAGTCGGATTTTGGCTGACGCAATTGCTTCTTTGGACCTCAGATCCGTTTCAATTAGGACTCATGAAATATCAGATATTGCTGATCGTGAGTGTGTTGGTGAGTATCGCACAGATGGGGCTCATCGCATACAACCTCGCACTTTTCCGACGTCCACAGACCACACGACTCGATGAATGGCCCCGTGTTTCGATACTGATTTATGCGTATAATCAGGCCGAAAATATTGCCAGCACCCTTCTGGCCGCGCTTGGTCAAAACTATCCTGATTTTGAAATAATTTTTACCGATCTTAACTCAGATGACAACACCCTGAAGATTGCTTCTTCGTATGATGATCCAAAGTTACAGATTGAGAAAATCGACAAAATAAAGCCTGGCTGGAGTATACAGGCTTGGGCGTCAGATCAGCTCATGCGACGCGCGACTGGCGAATACGCAATCCTTGTGTCTGCTGATACGGTACTACACCCCAATGCACTGGCGCAAATCGCCAGCATTATGACCGCTCAACGCTTACAACTCGCTTCCCTGCTCCCTGCTGATCAGAACAAATCATTCGCACAAAAAACGATATTAGCACACAATCAATACTTGCTCCTGGCTGCTTATCCAGCCGCGTACATGCAGCAACATTCTCCCGAGCGCTCGACTGTCCATGGCGGTGTCTTGGCGATGGCGGTAGATCCGGTACGAGAGCTCGGTGGTTTTGCGCTCATTAAGGCAAGCCCACTGGAAGAGCATGAATTGTTTCATCGTGCACGCCAGTTTGGACTAAAAGCCGGCCTCTTTAGGGCTAGCGACCTTGCTACAAGCCAGAATCACCTCGATATACGGTCGATTATCGCTGACGATATTCAGCGCATGTATCCTGCGTTAAGGTTCCACTTCCCTATCGCTTGGATGTTGGCCTTGAGTGGCCTAACGATTTTTACAGGGCCACTGATTATTGCTGGCTATGCTCTCGCAACAGATAATCAAGCACTCCTCATGCTGGCACTTCTCGCATTATTCGCTCAATTGGTTACTCGTTGGATAGTAGCTTGGGAGAGTAAGCAAAATATGTTGGCGCAGATTCTTGCTCCGGCGACAAATGTTCTCGCGATGGCTCTGATCTTAATATCCGTTCTGCAATATGAGCTGCTCAAGCCGCGTTGGCAAAATCGCACTGAGTTGGTATAGCGGATAATATCTAACACATGAACGATTAATATCAGCGTGCGTTCTAGCGACGCGGGATCGCTGTTTTTATGCTCGTGTTGGGGTGATAACGATTCCAGACGAGAATGGCCAGGATATATACCGCGATACAAACACCCAAGGATACGAAGCTCGGTATGAGGAAATGACTGGCGATCTGTAGGCTAAGGTTGCCTGGAAGATTTTCATAAGTCATAGCACCATCATTGCGTAAGGCGTACGGGATGCCCAAGCAGATAATGCTGATTATGAAGCTTTCGATTGCGAGTGCGAGGCTTGGAGCTTGCAGCATACTGACCTTCGTGAGCCGCGCAAATATTGTGTATAGCACTAGTGCGACAGTGAAGATTATGCTGAGTGCAATTTGGGCAAGACCGATGTTTTCATACAATGTCTTTGCGAGAGTGATTACTTTCTCAAACTCTTGTTGAGATGATTGTGATTGCGTGTCGGTTTGTGCGCCCTGTGCGCCGGTCAGCTGCTGCAAACTTGATAGTTTTATCTGATCCGGTACTTGTTGCGTGAGGGTCGCTTTGAATAACGTAAGTTCTGCTTGAGGTAATCCATTCTGCTGAAGGGCGGCGATCAGATCATCCTTGATTGGCTTTATGACCAAGATAACATCAGGTGCAGGGGTATCTTTTGGTTGCTGAAACCAAGTGACAACATCAATGAGCGCAGGCTGAATGATCTGCTCGACTGCATCATCAGTCACCGCCGTGTCGACGGATTTCTGGAAGATTTCTTGATCTTTTTCTGGCACTCGTTGAGATGAGACAATAGATGAGCGCATTTGATCGCTTACTACTGCATATACCCCACCGTTTTTGAGAAGACGATTTGTGCTTGTGCCTGAATTAAAAATTGAGAGCATGACAAAGCTGCTGAGCAAGAACGGAAAACTCAAGACTATAAAAAAAAGACAGAGGCGGCGCAAGATTGTCATATTCACATTGTGACGTGGTGGTTGAGGTCTGGCAAGACTCAGATCTAGAAAATACTAGAGATGAGTTTAAGATAAGTGGCCAGCGTTTAGCCAACGATGCACCTTTGAGAGAAATAAGTATCGGAGTGAGAAGAATTGCGCCGTGATTGCGGCACTTGCGATGGCGATTCCAAGAACCAGCCAATCAGGTCGAATGGGATCGAGGCCAAAGAATGATCTTAGTGGCGTAATTATGAAGATGAGCACCAGACCGCCACATGCAATTAGGCAACTCCATATAACGCTCCTGTGATAGCGCGGTGAGTGAGTGATTCCCAGTGCGCGTGGTGCGATGAAAAGCAGATTCATGCCAAGAAGTAATGTCGAAACAAAGACAGTCATTTGTACATCGATGAAATAAATCTCTGCCATCAGGTACGCAGTGATGGTTGCCGCTGACGTAATCATACCGTTTAGGATTACAAAAGGCATGATTTGTCGCAAATAGCTTGGTTCAAACGCTGTTCTCTTTCTATTGCGTGGGTATAATGTCCAAATAAGGATTGGCAAGCCAATAATGAAGTAGTTTAAGACAGTAATATTGCGTGGCGTGAATGGATATGGTTCAACGGTGATAAACGCCAGCGTTAAGAGAGTCAGGCCCACTATAACCTTATTGAGGAAGAGTGCGCCAATTAGCTCCATCGTTGTAATGATTGAGTCGGCTAGTCGCACGCCTCGAGGAAGATCGGTAAATTCATTTTTCATTAATACGATATCGGCAACCGATCGGGTGATTTCGGCGCCGTCGAGCATGCTTATGCCAATGTCTGCTTTCTTAATCGCAAGTGCATCATTTGCTCCATCACCGACCATGCCGGTATACCCAATAGTCTGACAAGCAGTGATGAGTTGTGCTTTCTGATCTGGCGAAATACGTGCGAAAAGTGCATGGTCACGCACAACCGATATAAGCTCGTGAGGGCTTTTTTTACGCAGTTCATCGCCAGTAATTACTCTGTCAAATTGATTGTCTGAGGACAGCTGTAGCTGTTGTGCGACCGATAGAACGGCAGATTGGTGGTCTCCAGAGATAATTTTGATGGCAACCGAGCGTCTCTTGAAGAAGCGTAAGACCGGCTCGGCGGAGTGCTTAACTGCCTGCTCAAAGGCGATGATGCCTCGAATTCGTGCCTGGGCCTGTGCCATTGAAGAATCTTTAGGCATCGTTACGACTAATAGTACCCGTTTCCCGCTCCTTGCCAGTTCTTCGGAGGATGCATGTAGATTTGCGGGCAATGCGAGTGAGAGATGCTGGCAGATACTCTCTACAGCACCGATAGCAATGCGTTGAGTCGGGGTTTGTACGACGCCAAATCGTCTGTCACTTGAAAAGCTGGTGACCACCTCGCCCGTAGCGGCAGATTTTATGCCAAGCGCGCGAGACATGCTGCTGGTATGATCACTGATTGCAAAATATTGCGTAGCAAGCGAAGTGACAGTCGAGACAGTATGGTTTTTTGCCGCTCGTACTTCGGCTAAGGTTACGTTAGATTCAGTGAGCGTCCCTGTTTTATCAAGGCACAAGATTTGTAACCGTGCTAATCCTTCGGCTGAATGAATGTGCTGTAGGAGCACTTGTCGGCGCAAAAGTTTGATTGCACCATATGCAAATAGCAGTGTGGACGCCAGGATAAGTCCCTCGGGGATTAAGCTGCCCGTGATAGCTGCAATTTGCTTGATGAGGGAAATCGCATCACCACCGATTAGGCGCTGCCGTATGGTGAGTCCGATGACAGCAATAAGCAGTACATAGCTCAAGGTACTAATGATACCAGCAAGCGCACGCTGTATGGGTGTGCTGTGCCATTCGTGCTTCTTGACCTGGTTGGTCATGGTGCCCAGCTTGGTGTCTTGTCCAATTGCCTTTATGCGGATAACACCACTCCCCGCCGTGACGAAACTGCCGGCGTAGACTCTACTAGCCCTGTTTTTCGCTAGGCTGATAGATTCTCCTGTTAAAAATGCCTCATTCACTTCGAGGCCTTGCTCGGATCGAACCACGCCATCAACAGGTATTTGGTCACCCCCCTGCACCTGTATGACTTCACCTGCCTGGAGGGCTTGTAGTGATACTTCTTGGAGTGTGCCGTCGGGTAGCACTTGTTTTGCTACTTTTGGCATGAGTTCCGAGAGCCGCTCGAGTATGCGACGAGCTCTGATTTCTTGGGCGATGCCGGTGATGACATTGATTGCTAATACGCTGGAAAGAAACAGTGCGTCGCGTGCCTCGCCAAACCACAAGAGCAACACAATAACGCTTCCCATCACAATGGTTACGAGGCTTACGGTGTGTCGCAGGATAATTGATCGAATATCCTGCCAATAGCTGTGACGATCTTGCCTCATCGCGTTAGCTGCCTGTGCGACATAAACATAGGCATATTGTAGCATGAGAGTGAATCGCTTCTGTTAGAATAAGCTTATGGTAGATCGTATATCGAGTGATAAACCTAAGCTTCATATCTCACGCACACAATTAAGGCAAATGTGTGCGGTATATGAGCCAGGCGTTGGGTTAGATCCAGACAATTCAGAACGACTCAATCGCATTGATCGTGAGTTTCGAGAAGCGTTCAAGTTGCTCGAGGATATGCCGAAGAGTGTAAGTATCTTTGGCTCAAACGTCGTCACGGAGGGCAATCAATACTATGGTGAAGCGAGAAGGCTAGCTGCAAGACTAGCGCGCGAGCTACACTATGCGGTTGTGACTGGTGGCGGCCCAGGTATTATGGAGGCGGCAAATCGAGGTGCTGCAGAGGCGGGCGGGGTTTCAGTTGGTTTTACAATAGACATCGCACACGCCGAGCCGAGCAATGCGTATGCAAACCGCGAACTCCCCTTTCATTATTTCTTTACGCGCAAGGTGGCATTAAGTTTTGCTGCCAGTATGTATATTTTCTTCCCCGGGGGCTACGGGACACTCGATGAGTTTTTTGAACTCATCACCCTAATACAGACTCGTAAGATCCAATCAATTCCTATCGTGTGCTTTGGGACAAGATATTGGCATCCCGTGGAGCGTTTGCTCGATACATACGCGCGTCAGGAGGGTTATATTTCTGATAATGATCTCGCACTTTTCACCGTTACTGATGATCTTGATGAGATCATTAGGCTGGCTCGTCAGGCGCCGCTGCGCGAGTAATGGCGCGTACGATCGCATGAAACATTCTCGGCTTGATCTCGTGCGGAGCAATTACTCGAGTGATGTGTGTGTGCGGCCGATCCCGAAATACATGTTTGAGATTGCTCGATAATACGACTTGATCGAGTGAGCCATACAGCACCTCGACCGGCAGCTGACTTGGGAGGTGTGCGATATCTTGGAGCGTGTCCTGTTCTTCGATCGTGCTTTTGAGCGAACTAACAACCGGATACCAGGTAGCTTGATCGAGCTTTGCTTGCACGCTGAGTGTCCGGGCATGTTTTAAGACATTGGCCGCTGAGCGTATAACCAAGTCGCGGGGTGCATTTCTGAGGATTTTATAGAAAGCTAGATAGCCTTGGTCAATGAGGAGCTCGAGTCGATCGCGGGCCGCCGTCCCCTCGCTTCGTCGATAGATCGGCATCGATACGAGCACGAGCTTACGTATCTTCCGCGGGTGTCTGGATGCCCAGTGTGAGGCTATAATGCCGCCCATCGAGTAGCCAACCACAATTTTCGGACCCCAGATCCCCTTCCAAAAGAGCGTCCAACGCAGAGAGCGGAGATGGGCTTCGACAGAATAATTGATATTTGTCGGTTTCGGACTTGCGCCGTGTCCGAGCAAATCAATCGTTACACATTGGTAGTCGCGCATGAGAGAATCAAGCGCGGGCTGCCATATTTCTTTGTATGAAGCAATGCCATGCAAAAAGATAATGGTTTGCTTACCACGACCATGTCGCTGGAGCTTGAGCAGGTATGGGAGTCTCAATATTGTATGGAGTCGTGCTGGTAGCATACTACTAGTATAGCTTAGGTTGGCTTGTCTCTATTTATGAAAGTGATTGACGACATTGATCGGGCGACCTTCATAGGCGGCCTGAATGTTGTTTCTAGTAGTTTCTCGTATTCGTTGAAGCGCCTCGGCTGAGTTATAGGCATTGTGTGAAGTGAGAACGACGTTTGGTAGCGAACGAAGGATTTCGAGCTGCTTGATTTCTGCTGGTAGCGTGCGCTTCTCTGCGATGAGGTGGAGTTCTTCTTCGAGCTCAAGAAATTGCTCGCCCTCGACAACATCGAGACCAGCGCCGGCTAGCTTCTTTTCCGTAAGCGCTTTGATGAGTGCGCCGGTATGTACCAATGATCCACGTGACGTATTGATGAGTATGGCAGTGTGTTTCATACGCTCAAGTGCGCGGGCATTGATGAGATGCTTATTTTGTTTTGTAGCCGGTAGATGAAGGCTGAGAATATCAGCCTGTGCGAGTACATCGTTCAGGACACAGTATTCAAATCCAAGTTCGATAGAACGAGCATAGTCAGGAAATAGGTCATGGGCTATGACGCGCATCCCAAATCCCCTTCCTATCTGAATCATGCGCTCTCCAATCCGGCCGGTACCTATCACGCCTAGGGTTTTGCCAAATAATTCAGTGCCTGTAAGCTCACTAGCAGTAATTTCGCCTTCTCGAACGGCTTCGATTGTATCTGGCAGTCTACGCAACAATGAAAGTACGAGGAGCATTGCGTATTCAGCTACCGTGTGCTCACCATAGCTTGGAATGTTTGTGACGATGATGCCTCTTTTTGTAGCTGCTGCGATATCTACTGCATCATAGCCGGTTGAACGGCAAGCAATGTGCTTGAGCTTCGGAAAGTATTTTAGCTGTACTGGACCAATTGTACTCGCAACATGAATGGCGATGACCTCTGCTCGTTTGACAGCTTCGTGAGTGGGGTCAATAACCGGACTTGGTGTCGTAATGACGTCGTATTGTGGGAAAGAACGCCGAAAGACACGCTCATCTTCTCGAGTACTAGAATATACCAGTAATGCTGGTTTCCTCTTGCTCATTGCATATCTCGCAATACAAGCATGAAGTCCGAGACATTGGCTGTAACTTTGTTGATATGGAGATGATCATGGAGTTTGCGAAGAGCTTTATAGCTACGATTTGCTTCTACCGCTTGATGCGGATTGATTTTTTTACGCTTACATTGCGCGACTGACCACACACTATCGGCGATGGCTCCGGCAACTGGTACGTTGTCCTTGCCATCCGACGCGGCCGAGATTATGACACTATGCGCTGGCAGATGACCGATTGCAGACAACGCAAGGTCTTGATTTCGACCGCCTTTGCCGGGATGTGAAACAATCACCTCGGTTTCGCCACATGCGATGAGAGCTTCTCCTGGCTTCACTGCTTTCGCCATCGTAGGGCCGACGTGATTTGCGAGACCATTGACGTGCGTAGAATATACTCTTGGCTTATATCCTAGGGCGCGAGCTTTGCTTTTCATAGCCTCGAGAGTAGTCCTGCCGTGAGCAATCAGTATGTTGTGTACTTTTGCAAAATATCGTTTGTCCTTTGGTGTTTCGAGTAGCTGGAGATTTGGGAGACCATATTTCTTAATGATTCGTTGCGCTTGATTCCGCGTTGTTGCATCCATGACAGTTGGGCCTGATGAAACCATGCTCAGATCATCACCTGGTACATCTGAGATGATCAAACTGGCAACTGTTGAGGGATATGCATAGGCTGCCATGTGGCCGCCATGGAATAGCGAGACGTGCTTGCGAACAGTATTGATTTCCTGAATGGTCGCGCCAGCGCGCAGTAAAACAGAACTAATAAACTGCAGCTCAAGACAAGTGAGTCCCCCGGGCTGGCAAGCTAGTGCTGAACCTCCACCACAGATTAGTGCAATGACCAGATCATTGGCTTGTGTTTGTTTAAGTAGATGAACCATTTGGTTGGTGGCTTTGATGTTTTTTTGGGAGGGTAGTGGATGGGTTCCAGCGTAAGATCTGATTTTTTTGAGTCGACGCTTCGTGATGTCGATAACTATGCCGGACTTGATTCGGTGCACGCCAAGGATGTGTTCGATATGCTTTGCGGCAAGCGATGAACCCTTACCAACGCCAACGACATAGATATCTTCATATTGCGTTAAATCAAAGGATTGCGGGCCAATCGTGAGGCGATCATGATCGAGGGACAGACTGTTTTCGAAAATTGTTTCGATTGATATCGACTCGTAGCCCGCCTCGATAATCTCGAGAGCATCTCGTCTGAGAGGTGTTTTCGCCAGGCTTTCGAAATTTTTGAGAATCATATCCATATCTTAGCATAAGCATATTGGGAATATATTATCAATGCTGCCTACTTATCCAACGAAGATCATAACGGCTGAGAGAATCAGACCGAAAATCGGGATGATCAGAGGTATAGATACGGCTGGTTGGCGTTTTGATGGGCGTAGCTTGATTGCAATGAGGCTTGCATTCACGAGACAGAAGAGTGCCAATACGGCGTAGCTCGTGAGGCTCGCCAGCGAAACGATAGGGAGACTTAATGCTGCAACTGCCATAACTATCATGCTTATGACAGTTGCCAGCACGGGTGTCTGCGTTTTGCTGTGTACAGTTGCGAGGTGGGCATGTATAAGTCCTCGTTTCGCCATGCCGTAAAGAAGCCTCGATACGAGCACGAGGTGGACCAGTATGCCATTGATGGCCGACATGATGCCAATGACAGAAATCAAAGTAGCAGGTGTCTTCGTGATCCCTGTGAATATGTCGGCTAACGGGGTCTTTGATTGGGCGAGTGTATCGATGGGTATCGCGTGTGTCGCAACTATCACTACCAGCATATATAGTACGGTGGCGGAGATAAGGGCGATAATGATTGCTTTTGGCATAATGGTCGCTGCCGCGCGAGATTCCTCAGCTACATTGACGATATCTTCGAAGCCGATAAAAGCATAAAAGGCCAGAAATGCCCCACCCAGCACAGCCGTAGCGGGTACATTGAGTGAGAATGCAGCCTGATAACTCGTCGCGTCTGCAAGTATCCCTCGTCCGGCCCAGATGATCATCGCCAGCCCTAAGATTTCGAGGATAGTAATAAAAGCCGCGGCGCGCGAAGATTCCTTAATGCCATATGCGGCGATTGCACCAAGGCCGAGGAAGAGCAGAATGACGAGGAAAGGGGTTGGCAGGTTAACGAAGCTTTGAGTATAGCCCGCAAATCCGATCGCGAGAGTGGCGGACGAGAAGATTGCCGAGAGCAAGATTAGTATGCCGACGATTTGTGCGAGAGGTTTGAAGCGGAAACCTTCGTGCACGTAGGCGCTTGCCCCCGCGCTGACCGGATAACGGTGCGAGAGTTCCATATATGAGGCTGCTGTCAGCCCCGCGATGCAAGCCGCGATGATGAATGATAAAGGCGCAGCCTGGCCAGCCACCCCAGCAACCTTACCGATAAGAACATAAATGCCCGCACCGAGAACATTTCCGAGCCCGAAGAGGGTTAGGATGGGTAGTGTCACGCTGCGCTTGAGTGGTACGGATCGTTGTGCCATTACCATCTATTTTAGCATGAGTAGTATCAGGTGAAGGCTGTGGAATCCTGGATGAGCTTATTGTGCGATGAGCGTTAATTTTTCGCTGCGACTCAGTGTTTTTATGCGAGCTTCTTCGCGTAGTGCAGCGCCCTTACCTGTCAGCCGTTGCGAATACACGAGCTGTACAGGTCTGCGTGATCGAGTATACTTTGCGCCCGCATCTCCCATATTGTGTTGGTTGATTCGCTTGGTAAGATCTCTGCAGACTCCAGTATAGAGGCTGTCGTCGCTGCATCTCACTATATAC
Organism: uncultured Candidatus Saccharibacteria bacterium; assembly: GCA_964391595.1. Taxonomy (GTDB): domain Bacteria; phylum Patescibacteriota; class Saccharimonadia; order CAILAD01; genus JADZGC01. The sequence goes on from CAYMMM010000001.1 coordinate 36,093, forward strand.
ACCCAATATGGATGAGTGGCAGGCACTACTCCGTTCGGAGGGCTTCGATTGGGTCGAGCTTAGCGGCCTTGCGTGATGGCAGCCAGCCGGCGAATATCGATACGATCATGAGGATGCCAACCAAGCCAACGACTTCATACCATGAGAATATGAGTAGCGAGTTGCCTTCACCGAGATCAAGTTGCTTGGTGATCCAGGGATTAAGTGCTGCGCCGACTGCAACCGCACCGAGCGAGCCAATGATGCCGCCGAGAAATCCAATCCACGCCGCTTCAAATCGGAAGAGTCGACCGATGTCACGTTTGCGCATACCAAGGGCTTTCATGAGTCCAATCTCACGTGTTCTCTGGAGAACACTTATATACATCGTATTGATGACACCGAAGACAGAAGCAATAATCGCGATTGCACCAAACCCAGCCACAATCCCCTGTAATACTGTAATGAACTGCGTCAGTGTTTCTTGAGTTTCTTTGACGGACTGCGATATGTAGCCCTGTTCTTTGAATTTGTCCTGAGCTGCTTTGAGCGTAGCTGGGTCTTCACCATCTTTGATTTGTGCAAAGACGAACAGGTATTTGCGATAGTTGGCTGTCCCCTTTGTGGCGATATCTTGCAGGTCTCGAGCATCATCTTGGCCTACGAAGAGATACAGCTCGGTACCAGGCTGTACCGCAGAAGAGCGCTTGAGTACTGCGGATATCGTAAACTCCGTAGCGACAATCTCTTTTGCGGGATCGACGGATCCGGTTGGGCTAAATTGTGCCGTATTACTGGCGGGCTTAGCTACAGCCAAAGAAATCTTCTTACCTATAGCATCTTGTGGCGAATTGAAGCCGAGTACAGAGAGATAAGCCTCTGGTATGACAACATTTTTGTCGCCAAGTGGGCGCTGTATTTCTCCAGCCAAAAGCTCCGGCTTTTCAAATGGATTGACTGCCTGGGCGTTACCGAGGTATTTCTTCTGGCCATCACGAGTAATATATTCGAGACTCGCCGTGATATTTTCGCGAACCCTCGTCACACCCTCGATTTGTTTGATCTTTTGTATATCATCATCGGTGATCTGTTTAATCTGCGTACTTGCTCCAGCGCGGATGACTGAAGTGGATGCTCCGCCGTCATATTCTTTTGGTTTAGAGTTATCACCCCGACCGAGTAGTGCCTCGTCATTGCCGACGATGAGTTCAGCTGGATCAAAATTGTCAGAGATAATTTTATTCACATAGCTATTGGCACCATTGCTCGCGGCTAGCGTGAGGGTGAGCGCAAAAGTACCAACGGCGATAGCGAGCGCGGTGAGTATGGTACGCCCTTTGGCTGAGCGGAGGCTACGTCCAGAACGACGTATCAGGTCTCGTAATATCATTATTTTTTGCCCACTTTCTTAGCTTGCTTGAATTTACTCATGCCGACTACTTCGCGAATCTCGCCGTCTTTCATGTATATTTTCAGTTCACATCTATCGGCAAGTTCTTCATCGTGCGTGACGATCACAAGTGTACACCCGAGTTTTTTATTGAGGTCAAAGAGTAGCTTAATAATGAGCTCACCAGTAGTGCTGTCGAGATTACCGGTCGGCTCGTCAGCGAAGATAAGCTTTGGCTTATTGACGATGGCGCGTGCGATCGCCAGGCGTTGTTTTTGACCGCCAGATAGATTCGCAGCCAGTGAATTGATTTTGTCGAGCAAGTCCACTGCCTTGAGCGCTTCCTCTACCTTCTTGCGACGCTCACGATTTGGGACCTTTGCAATCTCGAGCGGGAGCATGACGTTTTGGTAGCAGGTTTGGTTTGCTTCAACGAAAAATGCCTGGAAGATAAAGCTCATCTCAGTAGCGCGGAAGCGGTCCATTTGCTTAGCTTTCATGCTTTGCAAGCTGGTGCCGTTGATAATTACCTCGCCACTCGTAGCGTGGTCGAGTCCACTCATGACATGCATGAGAGTCGACTTGCCAGAGCCAGATTTACCAATCACAGCTACCGTAGCGCCTTTCGGGATAGTTGTATTGATCTTATAGAGTGCGGTGAATAGATTTTCACCCTTGCCATAAGTTTTGGTGACGTCTTTTACTTCAATCATTAAAGTTAATTATACCAAACTTTTCTGAGACTTTTCTGAGCATGCCTAGCTAATCTGTAATTAGTTGAAGCGAACGATCATCCAGCCAGCTACCATCACAGTCCAGGCAGCCCAAAACGCAAGATCATACCGTTTGGCGACTGCATGTGCGAGTAAGGTGCGTGTCGGTCTATGTGGGAAGTCCTCGACATTTAAGCGTAGCCAAACAAGGTTGAGTAAAATAACTGCCCCGTAGCAAAATATGCAGAAGATACACAGGCTACCGATCACGAACGTACTTTGCCAGAGATACCAAGCTCCGAAGAGCAAGAAAAAGACGCTTGCAGCCTGCAGGCTTAGGCGCAGATTGCGCGAGAGCTGAGCACCGGTCAGTCCGGCTAGTCCAGCGCCCAGTAGAACCGCAAAAAATGCCAGACACATGATAGCGTTTGAGAAGCCAAAGACCGAGGATTGCCAGGCACCGAAGACATTTGAGCAACTGAAGACACTATTGAGGTTACAAAAGAGGTCTTTCGTTGGTGCTTCGGCGTATTGGATGCGCTCGATAATTTGGATAAATGATGCTGTTCCGCCGACGAGTGCGGCACCGACGACTGTCTGCCAGAGATAGAGATGTTTCGTGGGCTTTGTCATAACCCCAGTATACGCCCATCGGGGTTAGGCGTCTGCTTCTTAGGCTTCCGAGCTAGCTCCGCCGAGGAGTTGTTGTAGATCCTCCAGGATCCCCTGTCCAATGCCTAATATTCCTGCCACCCAAGACTGAACGGTACCGAGTAATTGGTTGATATCGAGGGCGATATTGGTGTTTGAGGCCAGCTGGAAGATCGCCAGTGCACCGACGACGAGCACGACTGCGGCGAGTCCGAAGAGCGCAAATGCGGCGACCATCGCCACGACTCCGAGGGATTTAATCCTTGGATCCTTGAGATTGATATATTTCATCAGGCCTGCAAATTTTAGGGCTTTTTTCACACTGCCTCCATATATTACTGGCTCATTGTATGAGAGTTTTCTAAGAATTTGCTGAGCGTTTACGTATGGGCACTAAAGTTCGGAGTCGGACTCGAGTGTCTCTTGGTTGATGCCGTTTGTCACGTTCGTGAAGCCGAGCCTGGTGAGGATTTGCGAGGACTGATGCGCACGTACACCCGAGCGGCAGTAGACGATGATCGGAGTGTCTTTTGCGAGATTAGCGAGTACCGGTGGGTTTGACTCGAGCGTACCGACTGGAGCGTTTATCGCCCCCTCGGCATGGCCGGCGGCATATTCACTCGGTTCGCGCACATCGATGATCGTTGGCTGGGTGGTATTCATACTTATATTATACTCTCCTCGCGCAAGCTACGTATCCTTACCAAGATATGCAAGAGCTTATTACATGCCTAGGTAAAGGCCAGACTATCGCGCTGGCCGGCGGGTCTCATGTGACCTGAGAAGTGTCAGAGGTACTGACCGGGAAAACTGTCTCCCTGGGGTTCTGAGCCGATCTTCTGGCGAACCCTCTCGAGTGTCTGCTCGATAATCTGCCTGCGAATGGCTTCCAATTCTTCGCCGATGGCAGGGTGTTGCGTAAGGCGCATGACGATTTCTTCTAGTGCTTCATAGCCATCAACCTCATGGTATTCAGGCTCCTGCAGACCAAGCGCGACACCAAGATCGGATTCAAGCTTGGCAATCATGCGCTGGGCCTGCGGCGGTAGATCCATATCTTCTACTTCGAAGACTGTCAGGATGTACGTACATGCGTAGAACGGTGTTGTACTTGTGATCTGAAAGATCTCGATCTGAGGCGGCATGAGCGCACGCGGCGTGACTCGAAGCTCAAACGTGGGTGTTAGATTGGTCATGGACTCCCCTTTCGGGTGGTAGGTGCGAGGTGCAAGAATTATGTCAAATAATACTGACAGTGTCAAGCAAATTAGTCCATTTTTGATTGACAATGTATGTACATACTGATACTGTCAGACGTATGAATATCTCATTTGGCAAGCGCTATTACGAAGTCCCCCACTATTCGGCGGACTATTTGCGCATGTCATATATATAAAACGAACTATTGTAACTACACAGACCGCCGAAAGGCGGTTTTTTTGTTTCAGATCAATATTTATAGGAGATAGTATGAAATCATCTACACGACAATTAGAAATCATAAACCTAGCAACCGCTGCTCATGCCACTCCTGCCCACATTGTGTACACACCAGAAGAACATCGGGTGTGGGAGACCGTTTGTGATGCACTGATGCCTATCTGGGAAGCACGGGTTGCTTACGAGGTATTGATAGCTAGCGCGCGACTAAACTTACCCACCGGGTCGATCCCGCAACTGACGGATGTATCGCGCGCACTTGAGTGTGTAAGTGGTTTTGAATTTCGGGCAGTGGGAGGACTGGCTCCGCGCGAAGAATTCTTTGGCAATCTAGCCCATAAACGCTTCTTGTCTACCCAGTACATTCGAGATGCGCAGACACCGTTTTACACCGAGCAGCCCGACATCATCCATGAAGTAATTGGGCATGCGACCTTACTAGCCGATCCGCAGCTGGCTGAGCTGCATCGCTTGGCTGGAAAAGCATTAATATCTGTAGAGACCGAATCGGCTAAGCAGTTCATCGCAAATGTCTGGTGGTTTTCGGGAGAATTTGGCCTGGTGCGCCAAAGTGATGGCATTCGTGCTGTTGGAGCAGGGCTTCTATCATCAGTGCATGAGCTGCAGAATATGCTGCAAGCTAAGCTCGTCCCGATGGACCCGACTGTCATGGGTCATACTTCGTATGACATTGATCAGCTTCAGACTACGCTCTTCGTGGCTGAATCGATGGCGCAGTTTGTGCAGCTCATCGGTGACTTTTTTAGGAAAGTGGATGACCAGATGATTGCCGAGATTATGATGTGAATGAAAAGGCATCCATTGCTTCAGATAATCTTTAGATAGCAACTGGGAAGCTGCGGACAAAATCTGACAGTTGATTTGGATCTTTGTGAAAGTTTACGAGGATGTGATTGTCCAGGGCATTGTGCTTAATAAGTGTTTCGCGCTCGATCGTGTACAGATCGTCGTCAAACCAAAGGAATGGTTTTGTAAAATCAATCCCCTCAGTCTTCCAGGTGCCCCACTCGCTATCTTTGATGAGATGTAGACGTTGCGCCACCTCTGGCTTGAGGTACGGCGCGAGGTGTGCGATGGCGTTACTCTCGCCGTGCCATTGGTGGGTAGTTAGCCAGTACGTTGTATCGGGATAACGGTCGAGCACGAGACTGAGAAATTCATTCGCATATGGAGCAGCCTCGCCAATGTCCATTAGAAGTACGCCATCTATATCGAGATAGATATTAGGCGTATGCTTACTCATCTATTGCCTACTTTGCCAATAGTCCCAATATTTTTCAAATGCTCTGGTTTGAGCATCAACTACTATAAACCTCGTGACAAGTATTCCGATAACCACAAGAGCGATCAGTAAAAGTATCGAAATATGAAGTACTAGGATACCTATAAATAGAATAACTAATGTTATTAAAATAATTGCTTTACCTTGCTCAAGCTCCTCCTGCGGAGCCCATATCATTTTTTGATAGGATTTGTTATTCGCATGTTCTCCAGATGGGGCGGTTGAGTACAATTTACTCACTTTCTATTACTCCCTTAATTAGCCTTTATTATAGGCTTAAATATTATCTCATAGAAGCGTTTGATTATTGTGATTATATTCAGGGATTTTTTGACAATATCTATCAGTAGTACGCCATCGATATCGAGATAGATATTAGGCTTCGTCTCGTTGCTCATCAGATTTCTCTTTATTCTCCGGCATATCAAGTTTTCTCCTGAGGACTTTTCGTGGCTTCGCACCATTATGTGGGCCAATGATTCCATTCTCTTCGAGGGCGTCCATCATAAATGCTGCTCGCGCGTAACCCATGTTAAATCGACGCTGTAACATGCTTGTCGTAAAACGTTGCTGCTCGATAATATAGCGCTCGACTTCCTCATACATCGAATCCTCGACGCCTGCCTTGAATTGCAGCTCTTTTTCACCACCCTTATCAATCAGCTGCACTGAGGATTCAAAGGGGTCATACCAATTATTTCCTGCACTGGCTACTTCTTCCTCATCGAGCACTCGATACATCGGTGTTTCTTCGATAACACCGAGATTTTTTAGCAGCTCGAGAATCTCGATGGTTCGCTTCTCATCTACACCAAGGATGAGACTAATCTGCTCAAGGTCATTTTTGCGTAAATGCGTCATGTCTCGCATGTAGCGAACAGCGACATTTATGAGAGTATGGATCTCGCGATTATCTGTGTCGGCGCGAGGTGCTCTGGGTCGTAATACGATAAACTCCCCCTCGTCCTTTTCGGACTCGCTGATCACATTATGACTCTCGAGCGTGAGGAGTATCTTCATCGCATCGAGGTCGGATATCTTGAAATAGTCACGAATGAGCGGTACATTCGCCTTTTGCTCCCAGATGACAAGCTGCTCGGCGCGGTACATATAACGAGTAATATCAGACATGTGATTCCTTTGTGGTGCTTAGAAGATCGACTGTGTTAATAAAATCATCAAAATGTTTACCGGTGAATTGATGATCAGCCCCACGTATGATGTGCGTTTCTACCCACTCGGCGAGATCATTCGCAAAGTCTATCGACGGATCCTGATCTCCGTAGACTATATGCGTTTTGCCGCTGTAGTTGCGCAGTCCTCGCTTAATCAGCTGAGGTTGTAGATTTGCAGACATATTAATGAGTACAAGTTTAGTAATTTCAGGATACTCATGTGCCATCCAAGCCACTACGCTCGCTCCTGCTGAGTGTGCAATTATCTCTAGATCGTATTTTTGCTCACCACAGATATTCCTGCTGTTTCTATGGATATACTGCATAATATGATCGATATTATCTCCCCATCCCTGTTGTGATATGTACGGATTTGATACTCGTATGACAGACTTATGCTGTTCTGTAAGGATTTTCTCTGCCATCTTTATATATTTATCCTTATAGCCATCAACCGATCCATCTATGCCGGGTATGATTAGTACGATGCTATGGGATGGCCTTGGATGTAGTCTGACATCTACTTGGTGCTTGATGGGGTCACCTGCGAGATTTTCTTTCCAGGTTATTGAGTCTTCGATGAGTTTTATTGCCATATATTTAGGATCGTCTTAATAGTAATGAAGTGTTAATTGATATCCTTCGCCGCGGCAGTGAGCATAGTACTTTGCTTGATATATTGATAAGTGTTTCATGCTTATAAAAATAACTTTTTTCTATCTAACCTTGATCCGCCCTGAAAACAATATCACATCTTGTACAGTGCCACTCTGGGTCCATCGAGAAGCCTGATTGGCGATGCAGCCACTTCATACCTTCATCTGTCCATTGAATATTTATATGCTCACCATCTCCGTTGAGTATTGAAAATTTTCTATTCCATTCGACAACCCCGACTTGCTTGCACTGAGGACATCGAATTTTCTTATTCAAATCTGGATCTGGAGGGGTGTAATTATTCATATTCTCAATAAGCATATAACCATTATACGACATGGCAAATATGAAAAATCCAACCTCTCACCGCTCATGCTTTTACATCTGACCCTCATCTGGCAATATAGAGAGCAATGGCAAAATCGACAACACAAACCTTATCTGAGATCACGCTCTCGAAGCGTGCCTTCTGGTACTTCTATGGCTACCATGCTTGGCAAGTCATCAAAAAGTTCGGACTCTGGATCGTCATCCTGACTGTCGCTGGCACGTCAGTTAATCTCATTCGTACTGCTAAGATATTCGGCATGTCGGACGCTGAGCTGGCGGTCGCCTTCCTCAAGCCCGTCCCCTATGTCGCGGCTGGGTTTGCTGCTGCTGTCATACTCTATGGGTTAATCCGCGGACTCACCTCAACACTTACGACCAAATACCGCCTCACCCCTCAGGGTGTCATGCTCGAGCTGGGCTGGATGAATCGCACCACTACCCTCGTGAGCTTCGAGCAGATTCAGCGCATGACTATCGTCTCAAACCCCTACGACCGCATGCTCAAGGCCTCATATATCAATCTTGATCTCATCGGTGGCGCAAATGCCATCCAGCTCGAAGCCATCGATAAGTCTGCTGTCGAGGATCTGTATGAAGTACTGGCTGCCTCGCGTATGCAGGCGCTGCAAGCCGTTGCGCTCCAGACGCTCGAGCTCGAACGCAAGCTGATCGAAAACACCTCAAAGCGCTCGGTAGTAAAGGCAGAAAAGACCAAAACTACCAAGAAGAAATCGTCGACTGGCAAAAAGTCAGCTCGTACTACCACCAAGAAGAAGGCTCCGGCTAAAAAACCAGCTCGGACTAAGTCACCAAAAAGCGCAAAATCAAAACGAGCCGCCACACGGACAGCTCGTCGTTCGCAGCCTGTTACTGCTTAAGTAGCTAGTCTACATACAGTAATCACTCTGCTTGCCGCTCGCACTATCTCCTGCTGACAAGCTCTTGAGTATTGCATTATCGGCGTCTGAGAACATGTCAAACCAACACAGTGCGTGACCAGCCTGGGCAAGGAATTCTTGATGCTTGGCTACATAGCTAGCATTTTGGGCAGCTTCATTACGTTGACGATAATCGTACACTCCGAGGTCGAAGCTGACATTGCGAATCTTCGGGAAGCCGATCGCAGTGGCAACTTCATCTCCAGCTTTTACACTGACGGGGTTATCGAAATTGGTCGTACGCGAATCATCAGGCTTGGCTGCTGGGAGGGCGTCAGCGATCTTCTGGAAGGTCGGGCTCAGCGTGAGTAAGTGGTCGAAGCGATACGCGACGCCGCAGTCATTTACAATCGTAAACATATACTGCGTCTCGCCCATCTCGATGTAGCGCGCCCCACTAACCACTCGTCCATCCATGATCGCCTTCACGCTGAGATTATTGTCGCTCGCGCGATCGAACCGAAGACCACCGTGTGGCTTATAGTTGTTGCCGCGTGATTGGCCGGGGTATAAGACAGCAGTCGCCTTAGACAGATCGGCTGGTGCAACGGAGAATTTCACCGGCTCAGTGCAATCGGGTGGCGTGCTGCTGGCCTGCCACTTGTCCCCGCTCCATTGCCACTGGATTGCAGTTTGCGTCGCATTCGTAGAGGTTGATGCTTGTGTCGAGCTCGAGGGTTGCGGCGAAGCATCTGCCTTCTTCTTCGACCCGGCAGTGGCGTAGATAATGAGGCCAGATATGGCTGCCACAACCGCGACGGCGATAAGTACTTCGATGATGGTAAAACCTGACTTGCGATGCATAGATGAATCCCTGATTAAACTTACGCTTATAATAGCATGCAATAGTCGCTGATTTACACCATAATTGGTATGATAAACATAACCACTATGGGTACATTTCTCACCATACTTCCGATCTTTCTGATCATCGCACTTGGCTATGGCTTGCGGGCTCGCAATATCGTCAAAGCAAGCTGGGTGAAACCGCTCAATAGCTTTGTATATAATGTCGGCTTGCCGGCGCTGATCGTGTATAGCTTTGCCACCCTGCAGTGGCGCGAACTACTAGCAGGACGGCTATTAGGGTATCAGGTACTGATTGTAGTTGTGACGGCTATCTTGATTGCGATACTCGTTCGGGCACTGCCTATGAGCAATAAGGATCGAGCGGCGATATATCTTGCTGCCTTGCTGGGGAATACCGTCTATCTCGGCATTCCACTCGTGAGTAGCGCTCTGCCGGGCGTTGTTACGACAGATGTCACGAGTATAACGACCGCGGTCGGCGTTGTGCAGTTGGCTGCGAGTCTGCTGGTCGGGCTGGTGGGCATTGAGTATGTGTTCTTGGGTACGCGCGACATTCGCTTCATCACGAAGCATTTGATCATTAACCCCCTCACCCTCTCCATCGTGGCAGGCTTCGCACTTGCATTCTTGGGCTGGCCGCAGTGGCTTGATCGCAGCATCGGCGTGCCGCTCAAGATGCTCGCCGGCACCGCCTCTCCCCTGGCTCTCTTTGCGCTTGGTAGTTTTCTGTACGGCCATAAGATCAATCGCAAGCAGTCACGGCTCGGGCTGGCTGTCGGGCTAAAGCTCATCGGCGTCCCTCTCATTGCCTGGGCAGTTATGGTAGCGGCTCAGATATTTTCTACCGAACGTAATATCACCGTGCTGATGATGAGTATGCCAACCGCAGTAACAGCCTTTGTGCTGGCGGACACCTATGATCTGGATACAACCTTTGTCGCTTCGGTGATGATGGTAAGCACAGTTGCGAGCGTGGTCGCAGTGCCGGTGATAGCGAATTTACTTGGATTATAAGCTATCGTTTTCGTTTGATGAGATTCTTAACGTATTTGTAACGTACGAAAAGTGCGAATAGTACGGCCGGGATAAGCGGAATGAGGATGTTGCCAAAAACGATAGTTGCTTCACTTGGATCTGACTCGGCATAGTATGATATTCCCTGCTCACCTACGCAGTCGATACATTCGGACTTAATAGCAATGAAGCCGCGGTAGCGTATATCATATCCGGGGACACAGCTGCTATCCCCCGGGTAAGGCTCGTATTTTGGCAGAGATAATGAAGCGATGGTTATTTGGTAAGAAGACATGTCGGCGCAGGCATATTCGCGTGTCTCGACTCCGTATGCTAAGAAGAGGCCGAGCAATATTGCGGCAAATATCAATAGCATGGATAAGCGTCGCATATGCGCCAGTATAGCATATGCGTTTTGCTATTCTAGTGATTGATCTGCGGCTTGGCAGGCTTGTCGGTCATGAGTGAACTGATATTTGGTAAACCGAGTCCGATGAATACGCTCAATATCCCAAAACCAAGCGCTACCCATAGGGTGTCACGCGCTGCGGTTGTAATAGCGCTTTTTACGTCCCGCTGGACCTGATAACCTACTCGCTCTTGCTCCATGCGATAGAAGTCAATTGCTGCCTGGCGCTTGTTTGGCGGGAGTTTTGTGATTTGTTGTAGAAATTCGGCTGGGATTTCGGTCGGACGGCTCTCTTGATCAAATCCTCCTGTGCGGCTGGATTCTTGGGCTGCGCTGACGATCTTTGCCCTAGCAGCATCTGGTATGACTGGGTCGGCAGAAATCTTGCTGCTAATTTGTGTGGCGATCATCGCAAAGAGGGTTGCGCCAATAATTGCGGCACCAAAGCTTGAGCCAACCTGGCGCATGGTATTATTCACCCCGCTCGCTTCCCCAGCATATTGCCCGCTCACGGCCGAGAGAGTGAGATTGTTGATCTGGCTTTGAACCAGACCCATCCCAATTCCAAAAAGTATGAATCCAGGCATCAATACTTGTGATGTTACGCCATCTTTGAGCATAAAGATCATCACAAGAATAGAGAGTACCGTAATAACAAGACCAGCCATGATGATTGGTTTTGGCCTGACCTTGCGCGCAATGATGAGCGCAATTGGCGAGACAATAAATACGGTCAGCGACAGCGGGAAAAGCGCAAGTCCAGTATGGAACGCGTCCAATCCGTGAACGGCCTGGTAATATATTGGGAAGACAAAAATCAGGCCAGTCAGCGAAAGTGATATCGCAGCAGTCACCGCCATCCCGCTGACGAATTGTCGGTTTTCGAAGAGATGTAATGACACGAGCGGGGTGTGGCCAAGTGATTCTCTGCGAAGTTGCCACCACGCAAAGAATATAAGCAACACGATACCAAGAGCAATTGCGACTGGTGTGATTGATAATGGTGCAAAATTGAGTGTAACATTTCCGAGACTAAAGGCTTTTTTAGCGATCCACCAGCCGTACTCCGAGCTCTGAATAATCCCAAAGACGAGCGAGAGAAGTCCAGTCGAGCTTAGGAGCACCCCGATCCAATCGAGTTCTTTTTTCTCAGCTGTGTCGCGACTGTCTTTGATAAGCAATGAGCCTAACAACAAGATCAGAACTACGAAGATATTGATGCGAAATCCCCAGCGCCACGAATACGCGCTAGTGAGCCATCCGCCCAAGATCGGACCGACTGCGCTGGCAGCACCAGCCGTCGCACCAAAGACCGCGAAACCAATCGCCCGGTCTTTGCCTTCAAAATTTGTAAGTAGCAGTGAAGCTGCAGCTGGCATCATGAGTGCTGCACCAATACCCTCGATGATTGATTCACCGAGTAGCAGCATACCGACATTGTGCGAGATGCTCGCAATATAGCTCCCGATTGCGAATAGGACCGCGCCGAGCATAAACATACGCTTACGACCATACAGGTCACCTAGTCGCCCACCAGTGATCGTGAGAGCTGCAAGGACTAGGGTGTAGATCGTGATAACCCACTGGATGTCAGTGAAGTTTGAGTTTAAATCCTGGATGATGTTGCGTAAGCTCACGTTTAGGAGCGTCGTATCTATCAGGATGATAGCGAGTGATAACGCGATGACGATCATCTTCCCCCACTTACGCCAAGCTGGCTCGGGCTGGGCTGGTGCTAGTGTAGCTTCCTTTGGCGCCGAGCTTTTTTTGTTGCTGCGTGATATGGAAGGTGATTTCTTAGACATAGTTAACATGTTAATAGCTTACTGACTTGGTGTCAAAAGACATGCTACAATGACTTGGTTTTGGAGAAACCTATGCAAGAAGACACACAGACTAAACCTGCTCAGGAAGTCAAGCAGACCGAGGAAAAGACAACTAAGAATGATGGCACTGGTGCGACACTCGACTCGATCCATCGTCTCGTCATAGAGGCCGCGGAGACACGTAATGCCGTTGCCGCAGTACGCGATCAACTCAAAGACGTCATGGAGAATAATCCAGAATATCGTCAGATCGTCGATGAGATGAAAGAGCTCACCAAGAAGCGAGCAGAAGCCAAGAAGGCGCTAGCTGAAGACAAGGATTATCAGCAATTCTCCGCTGATCTGGACGATTTGCGCCTAAAGCTCAAAGATATCAATGAAATCCTCTCGCAGCATCTTGTGCTCTACTACAATCAAACTAGCTCAACTAAATTGATTGATTCAAATGGCGAGACACGATCACTCATATTGTCCGCAAAGCTTGGTAAGACTGAAGCCTAGCAGTTTTTACACTCGGAAAAAGCCCCGTTGATTTGGGGCTTTTTTAGTACGGTTGTGAATGTTATTCGCTGTGATGCTCGGCTTCGGCGGCGTCGGCCTCTTCTTTGGTCTTATGGACAGTACCTGGAGCATGTTCAGCTGGGCTATAGAGTGAGTATACTTTGAGGTCACTATCCCCGATATTCTTCACATTGTGCCATGTGCCAGCTGGGATTAGTACCGCAGTATCAGGCTGTAGCTCGCCAGTCTGCTCGACTTCTTCTTTCGACGGGCCGGTGTGAAGTGAGGCGGCCCCAGCTTCGACGCGCAGGAATTGATCAACATCCCCATGGACCTCGAGTCCAATCTCGCCACCCGCAGGAATCGACATGACCGTGAGCTGGGTGTGTTCACCTGTCCATAGTGTCGTGCGGAAGTTTGTATTGTTCTTCGTTTCATCTTCAATCTGTACGATATATACTTTCTTGTCATTGTCAGTCATGGCGGTATTCCTTGTTTACACTTCTATTATACTCCATAGCGCTACCGTTTCTATCTGATATTTGCTATAATGCTGGGGTTCTCACAACAATACATAGAGGGGTGTAGCTCAGCTGGCTAGAGCGTCGGTCTCCAAAACCGAAGGCCGCGGGTTCGATCCCTGCCACCCCTGCCAATATTAATAACACTTATGTATGTATGATCATTAATATTTATACAAGCAAATCAGTTACTACTACGGGTTTTTGGCGTTATTTCGTCTTTGAGGATCTCTTTAATATCGAGTTTACCTTTTCAACTATAGTGTCGAGTGAAGTGTTTGACTTCAGTATGTAGTCAACTGCACCCGATATACTTAATTCGACCCTCCTATCAGTACTATCGAGATTGCTCATGACAATCACTGGGATATCTTTTGTTGAAGCTTCAGACTTAATCTCTTCGAGCACATCCCAGCCTGTCGTGTCGGTGAGCATCACATCGAGCAAGACCAAATCGATATCATGACTCACCTCTTTTAGACCCTCGCTACCTGTTCGAGCCGACTTTACTGCATATCCGGCATGCTTGAGCGATTCACAAAGTGCAGTATTGAGTGCTGCTTCGTCATCAATTACGAGTAAAGTATATTTCTTGTCTGACATTACACCCTCCTTGGGTAGGTATTACTTATGCTAATCGCTGCTTCACTAGCTGGAGTAGAAGCTCAATGGACGTATCTGACTTCACGAGATAGTCGTTGAGCATACCATCTTTGCGCACTTGATTCAGGTTTTTCAACATTTCTTCTTCTGTAGTGACATTTGAGAGAATAATGACTGGTACCTGTGCACCCCACTCATCCTCGCGTAGCTTTGTGAGCATTTGTTCTCCACTCATCTTAGGCATCAGTAAGTCTAATACAATGAGGCTTGGCTTTGACTCGAAGGCTATCTGTAAACCGTCTTCTCCATTGTCGGCATGCTGGATTTCGTACCCGTGGTCTGTCAGAGCATCTATAAGCCCCTTACGAAGACTTTGGTCATCCTCAACGATAAGAATGCGTTTTGTCATAGTAATGCCCTCTACTTTAGAATTTCTGTACGAATATGGTTTATGAGTGCATCGAGCCTGAAGTCACTCTTGATATAGTATTCTTTTGCCCCAAACTGCAAATATGCAGACCGCTTGTCCTCACCTCCGGTGTTCGTGACAACAAATACTGGGATATCCTTCCACTCAGACTGTTTAACGTGCTGTAAAAAGTCGAGGCCGTCTAATTTGCCGAGTAAATAATGATCCAGCCAAATAGCGTCAATTTGAGGCAAGTCATGCAGGTAGCCGAGTGCTTGCTCGACGCTTCGTGCTGTGACCGAGTCAAAGCCGTATGACTCGAGTTTACGCGATATAGCCAGTAATAGCGGCTTCTCATCTTCTATAATAAGTATGGTTTTATCGAGGTTAGACATACGCTATATTATATCACTCAACGGAGAGTTTCTTAGCCCCAACACGACTAATAGTCTTCAGTGGTAGATATACGTAAAATGTTGTTCCCTCTTTTACCTTTGATGTAAACCAGATATTACCATTTCCCTGATCAATAATGGATTTTAGAATGTAAAGACCCAAACCGGTTCCGTCTGTATCTTTGTCCCTTACATTGTCTGCACGAAACATTTTACTAAAAATTTTGTGTTGCTGATTTTTGGGAATACCATAACCAGTATCACTAACAGAAATAAGTACCCCAGCTCCTGGCAGCTTAAAGTCGGCTACCTTGCTGCCCGACTTAGCGCGCGTAATTGTGAGTGCAATCTTGCCTTTAGGAGGAGTGTATTTCGAAGCATTGGACAAGAGGTTTTGGATAATCATCGAAAAGTACTGAGGATCAAATGTAATTTTCGGTAGGGTTTGTTCTAATTTTACATTTAGAGTTTGGTCATGCTTACTACAGATAAACTCCAGGTCTTTTACGGTATCCTTGATGCATCGGGCAATATTGAAGGGCTTGGAGTTGAAAGAAAACGTTCCCAACTCTAGCCTACTCACATTGAGAAGCGCATTGATAAGCTTGACCATGCGCTGGTTGGCATTATAGATTTCTTCGACATATTCTTTTTGCGCGGCAGAGAGATCACCTACATCTCCGTTCAGGAGCATCTCACTAAACCAATTGATTGCCGACAGTGGTGTGCGTAATTGATGTGAGGCTAGGGACACAAACTCAGTTTTTGCTTTATCGATATCCTTCTCGATAGTGATGTCTCGCTCGGTACCGATAAAAAACTTAACTTCGTTTTTATCATTCAAGACCGGGGCTATTGTGGCTTGGGCGATATATTTCTGTCCGCTCTTACGAATGTTCGTAATTTCACCCGTAAAAAGTTTTTTCTCAACCTTAATGGTGTGCCAAAGCTTCCGATAGAAGGAACTTTCCATCAGTCCGCCCCATAGGGTGCCGGCCTTCGTGCCGATCATTTCTTTACTTGAGTAGCCCGTCATCTTCTCCGCAGCGGAATTAGCATACAGAACTATCCCCTCGGCGTCTGTGATGATTATATGTTCGCCGCTGTTTTCGACAGCCAGGAAAAACTTTTGAGTTTCGAGGATTTGCCTCTTGTAGTTCTTCTGTTGAAGTTCTAGCTCTTCGAGAGAAGAAATGAGCTGCTCTTGTTGGATCTGACTCTTCTGCTCTTCGATTTTTTTGTGGGTGATGAGGATGCGAACAGACAAATATTTCTCTGGTTTCTTGTCTCGCCCCATGATTGGCACGATGGTAGTATCCACCCAATACAGTTTGCCAGTCTTTGATTTATTGAGTAGATCACCCCGCCAGGTCTGCCCACTACTGATAGTTTTCCATAAATCTTTATATACTTTTTGAGGCATGAGACCGGACTTGAGAATACGATGGTTCTGCCCAAGTAGCTCTTGCATGGTGTATTTTGATACTTCAGTAAACTTCGGATTCGTGTATATTATGTCGCCGTTTTTATCGGTTAACGAAATCATAGCCGCTTTGTTTACTGCTGTAAATAGTGCCTTATAGTCGAGTGTCTCGACAGGTTGGTTGTGCTTCAAATGCTTCCTACTTGGCATACCCGACGAAATCCTCTGTCATTATGCGGTTAACCTGAACGCCATGCTGGGTTAGTGAAGTTAGAACGGCGTGGACCATATCTGGGGGGCCTGCTACGTACCATGTCCTATCTTTTTCACGTAATTCAGCAGGAGAGATATGGCCAATAGTATACTTGTCGGACACTTCATGTATAGAAATGATATCTTGCATAGATCGAAGTTCATCACTAAATACAGCGTGACTCTTCTCTCTATGAAAATAATATATGCTTGAGCTAGGGTGACCTTCTAGCTGTCCTCTCGTCTGCAGCATACTCATAAATGGTGTAATCCCTATACCTCCAGCGATTATTGATACCGGCCCATGTGCTGCCAATACGAACACCCCCTTGGGTCCAGCCACATGTACTTCATCACCTTTTTTGCGGTTTGCGATGTGTTGCTTAAATTTTGATTCACTCATCCTAAAGGCTATCGAAATTAGAGGCAACGTAATTGGTGATGAGCAGATTGAGAAGTCTCGAACATTTTCCCTAGAAGACTCGGCAGACAATTCAGGAAGTGTGAGCGTTATATATTGTCCAGGAGTAAATGTGAATCCATCTATCATCCTGATTGTAACGCACAGCGTATTCTTGGAAAGATAATCTAGTCGCTCGATTGTAGCGCTTGACGGCTGAGTGTTCATGCGTAGCTACTCAATCTCACTCGAGTAGAGCTCATTACTGCTACACACTTCATCATATGTTTCTTTCTACAACTTGGTCAAATTCGCGTAGCGAAATGTTAGCCTTCACTATAAACAATTTCGCGCCAAGTCTTTTACAGCGCTGTTTATCTTCTTCTTGAGTTAGATTGGTCATGACAATCACTGGCGTATCTATGAGATTTTGCTGGACGTGACCAAGCACCGAAAAGCCATCTTCGATTGGCATAATTATGTCGAGTAAGATGAGATCGTAGTGCTTTTTGTCTAAATATTTGTTGGCTTCTTTGCCATTTTCGGCGATAGTAACATCATAGCCATTTTTATGCAGGCGCAGCTTCATGGCCTTTGATAGGCTTTTTTCATCCTCAGCAATTAAAATGCTTTTTTTAGCTGATGTAATCATAACTTTGTTATAACTCTGATCTAAATAACTAAAAAAGTCAAATTCGGGCTACCTTAATGTTGCTGAGCTGAAGTTAGTACTGGCGCGCGACGCGTTTTTTTCGAGTACTCACCGAGCTGGAGACCCTTCATGACTATAGGTAATAGCCAGTAGGTCATCACAATAATCCAAAAGCCAGAAAACAGTAAGATTGTAGACACCCCGTATTCTAAGAAGTTATACGCGAGCGCAACATAGCCGATACTTAGAAAAGCTATTTGTGGAAATACCAGGTGGGCTTCTCGCTTACCGTGATCTGTTTTTGGCGTCACTCGATAGCTCGGTTTCTTTGTTGCAAACAGCGCGAGTACGGCAGCTCGAGCATAGACAGGGAACAGCCCCGCCCATACCCGTGATGTTAGCTGCCCTCTACTCAGCCACCCGAAAAACATCAGTGTCGCAATTAGTGCTGGTAGGCGGAAGGCAATATACCAATACCCCCCGTTGTGGATCTGAATGTTTGTAAAGAGCGTATAAAAATTTATTGTGTAAATACCCGTAAGAAAGAACGCGCTCACAAGATAGCAATAGCCTATCTCAAAATAATGCAGTCGCTGACGGAAGCTCAACCCCGACATAAAAATAGGACTCTGCCAATACATGATCCGTAAGGTGTCGAGTGCCCAAGTTCCCCGTTGCTTGTAAATAGCGCTAAGGTCCGTTGGGGCATGGCCGAGGACATATGGTTGACTGACGTAGACACTCTTATAGCCTTTAGTATGAAAGATATATGAGGTATGCAGATCTTCTACGAGGTTCCACTCGCTAAACCCTCCTATGGCATCGAGAGCCTTACGACGGTATATTACCCCCGAGCCACAGCTTATGGCGGCGTCGTTTGCATTCTTCCCTGTTTGCATATGGTTATAGAACATGTAGTCATGATTAAAATCATTATCTTCTACAGTAAAGGACTGCCTGGATGCGACAAGCGCTACCTCTTTATCTTTGAAATGACCCAATAGGTCATCAAGAATATTTGGCTGCACAACATTATCTGCGTCAATCGTTAATACATAGGGGGATTTGGCAAAGCGCAACCCATAATTCATATTTGCCGACTTGTACCGCTTCTGTGCACGATCTGGTCTTGACAGATAGGTGAAGCCATATTTCTCGGCTAGCTTCTTTACCCCTGCCCTACCGCCATCATCCAGAACATACAGATATAGGCTAGGGTGTTGTATCTGAGATGCGGCGCGCATACTTTCCTCGAGCATCTTTAATGGCTCGTCCACGGTGGGTATAAATACATCAACCGATGCACGCAGAGAATACTCGCCGCCCAAAAGAACAAACTTTCTTGACCAATGATTCACTAAAAAGAGTAACGAAACAATGTAGACTAATATTTCAAATGCATAAAATAGCCATCCTAATGCGCCTACAACATGAAAGAACAACCAAGCCAAATACGTAGTGTTTGCCAGGAACATAATGAGCCCAAGTCGCCTGGTTTTGTCGAGCCTCGAGTGCTTCACACTTGCCGATCCTTTATTAACTAGTTACTATTAAAGCAGATGCGAGACATAAGCAAAACCACTAAGTCCGTAATGGTTGTAGAAGACGAGCCTTCACTCCTGGAAGTGATCTCGAAGCGCATGAAGGCGGCAGGCTACCGAGTTATGGAAGCAAGGGATGGCCAAGAGGCTGTTTCTCTCGCAAAACACGACATGCCAAATGTGCTTATTACCGACGTTATTATGCCGAAGAAGAATGGCTTTGACCTCATACAAGAATTGACGCGCATAAACCCCGATCTCCCGGCTATTATCATTACAAATCTCGAGGGTGATCAGGATCGAGATACTGGCACGCAGCTAAAAGTGAAGCATTTCCTCATTAAGTCAAATATTTCACTCCGTGAGCTTGATCAAAAAGTCGCGGCACTCATGAAATAGCGAGGCGTGGTTATTGTTAGTAGTAAAAAAATTGCCCGTCGTCGACTGACGAGGGGCTTTTTGACTCACTAAGCAGCGATACCATGCTGACTGAGGTAGTTGATAATCCGGCGAATATCGGCTTCATCTTTCTTACGGCCAATCGCCTGCTTCCAAGCTAGTATCCCCTCGGGAGTGAGTACTCGAATACCCTGGACGATACGTGACGATGGCTTAAGCTCTGTGAACGAAGCTCGATAAAGTGCGTCATTTGGCGGCAGCATGATGGTTATGTGGCCATTGACCTCACGTTCACCATAGTCACCCACTACTTGTTCTAGATTCTTGAGTCGCGTTCCACGGCTTGTGGGGAGACCAATTTTACGAGCTTCATTGATGAGGCAGCCAGGTGTCACGATGATGTCATAGTCACTTATCTGAGGCTTGATGCCCCAGACCGCTAGGGCGGCCCCGCCGACCAGCATCGACTTTGTAGTCGGAAGATCAAGTGCTCGTATGGGCGCCAATAGCGCGGTGAGCTGTGCAGCTTCGATTGGTGCTGGCATTGTTACTCCTAGGTAGGTACTTCACAATTGAATATACCCATCATACTCGGTGTGTATGACGCGAGAAAAGCATGAGGGCTTGAACACATGTTGCTTTCGTCGCCGTTACGACTCATCAGCACAGCTTATACTCTGTGGAGCAACGACAAGCAGATCATGAGCTTCACCTCCCGAGAGGCGCACCGTGATGGTGGTCGTTGCCTCCCTGAAGGGATGTGTTGAGCCGGCGCTAGCGCTTGATGCCCGCCTTGGCCAGCACGTCGGCGGGGACCCCCGCCTTGCGCCAGATGCCGTACTCGATGCCCTTGGAACTCGAGTAGGCGAGTCCGTGCAGGATGAACGCTGCCTCCAGCTCCTCGAAGCCGTCGTCGGACTCGAGTTGCTTTAGCTCGACCTCGAGGTCGGACTGCTCCTGGATCAGGAGGACCTCCTGCAGCGCATCGGCTTCGGGCAACATTTCGGCGATCTTGGCGAGACGTGCCTTGATCGAGTCGGGGGTGCGCTTGCGGCCCCGACTCGGCTTGTTCTTCCTGAGGGCGTCGAGGTACGCCTTCACGGCTCGGCCCTGGGCACGTCCGGCAGCGAGCGCGGCCTTGTGCTGGTCGGTCATCGTTCTGTGCGGGCGCGGCGAGTGTCGGGCGCTGTCCGCCCGAACTGCACCCCGCATGTTGCGAGGACGGGATTCCGTGTGAATGGGCATTGGGATGCTTTCTTCCACCCTTGAAGGAGCTATGCAGGACTTCTGCCTCGGCTTGCACGGGTGTGCTGGGTGGAAAGCGTGATTCTGATGCAGCCCCATCACACATCGGCTCCTTGCAAAATCACCTTTTCCACCAAGCACAGCTCATGATCTGCTTGTGAATATACGAATCTTCTTTTGTGAGAAAATCCGCATATATATTAGTATAATATTGTGAATTTGTCAATTAATTTCATTATACTAAGGACTATGGAAGGATTGCGCGAAGCGGTATAATGATGAGCATTATGGTGTCGCCACCCCAGCCGCGAGCAAATCAGAGAACTCAGACAAGCAGTACAGTGCCGCCTTCTCCCGTGCCGGCCGCTACACCACCAAAGTCCCCAGGACATAAATGGCTGCCGGTGGTATTGATCTTTGCAATTCCGCTGCTTGCACTTGCATATAAGTTGATCGACAGCACAGTACACTCCCCAGCAATTGTCTGGAAGCTGCAGCGATCGCAGGCAGAATCTAAGCAAGCACAGGCGAAGACTGATGCCGAAAGCGCGCTTGCAAGCACAGTTAATCGGCTTAAGAGCGTAGCTGAGAACTATGAAGTTAATACACAAAATACTCAGCTCGAAGTCCTGGATGAGAAGTTTGTCGATCATGGTTGCCAAGCAATTACGATTACGGGTGGAAGTAAATTTAATGAGCATCCGATCGGACGCAATATGAAGTGCATCTACGTAGTCGCGCAAGCAGTGCGACTGAGCCCTTATACGACGAGCCTAGCTGACCTCGTCGACGTAGCAAATCAAGATCAATCTGACAAAATCGGTATAACGTTTGGAGACTCACGTCCGCAGCTTGGTGTGAAAACATACACTTCGGATAGCGCTACATCTTCTCCCCTCGTTGGCTATGGCGCCGAATGGGAGTATATCTATAATCGTCAGTGGTCAAATATTCAGCTTGTCGGCGGAAGCGATACAAAAGTCGTCTACGCTGTCTCGACGTACTATATTTTCTTCGATCAGGATCTCTAAGCGTGCCGGGCAATCGAACTGCGACTCAACATGGCATGGAGCTACCGATCCGTGCACTGTTCTTGCCGTACGCGGTGTGCATACTCTCACTCCTGTTTCTACTGGTACTTAAGGCGGTGCAGTTTGATTTTACACGTCTCCCCCAACAGCCAAGCGATATCGCGTTCCTGCTCATATTTCTGGAGCTGCCACATATCGTCGCCAGTCATTTGATGCTGATTGATCGCGAGTACGGGGAGTTTTATTGGCCGAAATTAGCGGGGAGATATGCCATTGCTGCCGTGAGCTTGACCGGAATTTGGTACTTTCTCGGAGCAGCAAGCTTCTTTGCGGCGTATTTCATCTGGACTGTCTACCACGTTCTCAAGCAGCAAATTGGCATCGGTCGCATTATGAATCGTCAGCCGAATCAACTGTATGAGCTGTGGGGCTACATCCTGATTGCTGGCTCACTGATCTTAGCGGCAGTTATCGGTTACTACAGAGTTGGGCTTGGCGGCTACGAAGGCTGGCTCAAACTAGTTTCGTATGTCTTCGCGTGCGTGATACTTGGCCTAGGCTTCATGGCGTCTCGACAGCTCAAGCAGCAGCTAGGTAAATGGTATGTCTTCGCGAATACTACAATGTATCTTAGTGTACTTGCTTGCTTTTTACTCGGAGCGCCGTTTTTTGTAATCTTCATTCCGCGTATCATCCATGACGCGACAGCGTATATGCTCTACATCAACCATGACATAAATCGCAATGCGCGCGTGCGCAAAAATATCATCTATCGCACAGCCTGGTTTGTCCCCGTGTGGGCTGCAACGCTGCTTTTCTCAATCATGTTTGGTGGTCTCATAACCTTTGGTATCGTGCCCTTTGCCTTTCAGCTTAGTGTAACCGTGACTCTATCACACTATGTCCTTGAGTCAGTCGTATGGCGCGGCACGAGCATCCATCGGAAGTCTCTTCGACTCTCTTTTACTTAGCTTTGTGGGTATGGTACTTGTTTTGCGACTCAGAGCATAGAGCCAGACAAGCATAAGCTGTATAATGTAGAGGCTATGACCGATTCCGACAAAATGTTTGAGGGTGCGAGCGAGTACTCAGTTACGGCAGAGCTCATAAGCCCCATTACGCTGCTGTCGGCCGCACTCTTGGCGATTGATTACATCCGCGGTATGACCTTTGCCACTTCGCCGCAGTTGGTGTTTATCTTCGTTGGGCTTCTGGTAGTTACATCTCTCGTACTTTTCATCCCCGCTTTAAAGTTTGGTAAGCGGCATGCCATCTATCTCATTATCTACCACATCACTCTAGCATTTGCGCTGATATTTATCGTCAATACTCAGTCGTATTATCTGCTGCTCTGGGTACTGCTAGCGTACATTACGAGCAATTATTATCAGGTTTGGGGCCTTACAACCACGCTCGCGCTACTCTTAGTTGTGATGATCGCTAGTGTTAGCTATCAGGCGCATGGCCTCACAGTGACACATGTCCTCGATATTCTGCCGGCATACACCATGGTGGCTGCGCTTTGCACTCTCCTTGCGCGCATTGGCCTAGGGAATCGCAAACAGCGACTTGCCATGAAGCAAAAAATCACACAGGCAGGATACGAGCACGAACGCCTCATTGCCCTCATTAACTCAGTAAGTGAGGCGGTGATTGCAATCAATCAAGAGGGTCAGATTACTCTCTTTAATGCAGCTGCACTCGATCTGATTGACACAAATATGGAGCTTACGGGACAAGCTATAAACAACGTTCTGCGCTTGCGTGATGAGAAGAACAATGGCATTGATATGCTCAAGCTCATTCGAGATACCAAGTACATTCAACGACGAAGTGACTTGATCATGCCCGTTGGTAGCGATGACCACATTGCTCTTGATGTAAATATCAGCCGCGTGTCGATCACAGCACCGATGACGCAGAAGCAAGAAGGCTACATTCTCCTCCTGCGCGACATCACGCAAGAAAAGTCACTGGATGAAGAGCGCGAACTCTTCATATCCGAAGTGAGCCACGAATTACGTACTCCCCTCACGATCGCAGAAGCCAACGTGTCGATGGCAGAATTGTCTGCAGGAAAACCAGACATGGATCGAACGAAGCTCGTAGAGGTCATCGCAAAAGCCCATAAGCAGATACTCTTCCTTGCTGATATGGTTAATGATCTCTCCACCTTATCGCGGGCTCAAAGACCAGATGCTGAGATGGACGTTGCCACGTTCCTAGTGCAAGAGGTTATTGATGAGCTCATACGTACGTATGCCCCGCAGGCTCAGAAGAAGAATCTCTACTTACATGCTCAAGTTGCACCAGATTTGCCACAAGTAACGACCTCCAGGCTTTATTTCAAAGAAATCATGCAAAACTTCATCACGAATGCGATCAAATACACGCCTTCTGGAGGTGTGACTGTGATCGCGCAGCTCGCCAATGATCATACACTGCAGATAGGTGTACGCGACACCGGTATTGGCATTTCGAAAAGTGAACTGAATAAAGTGTATGAGAAGTTCTGGCGCTCAGAGGATCCATATACGCGCCAGACAAGTGGCACCGGTCTTGGTCTCTTCATCACTGCAAAGCTCGCAAAACGCATTGGTGCACAACTGAATCTCGAGAGTGAGCTCAAGAAGGGATCGACTTTCAGCCTGCTCTTACCTGTTGTTGCCGTTAAGGATGTAGACGTCAAGAACTTGGTTAAAGAAGAAGTTCAACACCTCTATGAGTAGCCTGCACTTGCCGCAAGATCTATGATTTTGCGATAGTCTGTGACTCTTTGCGGCGTATAGCACTGGCAACAAGTAGCAAGAATGCGAGCAATAAGAAGCCGATAATCATCGATGCGGTATATCCGTACGACTGCATGTCAAATGACAAGATTGGCTGGGATACAAACAGAGCTCCGACTATTCCGAAAAATGCAGCGAAGGCTAGGAGTCTCCATTTGAGACCGGATGAGTTTGGTAATTTGAAAGCTTGCTTGCCGAAGTGAATGGCAATAATGATCAGAGATAGAAAATCTACCGCCGTAGCCACAGCGTACGAAAACGGGTAAGCAAAATCGAGAAAAGCATGGCCATTTTTCATAATTATCTGTGTATTGTATGGGATATTTGCCAGATATGAGGTACTTGCGCAAACACCAGCTAAGATAGTTGCGGCTAGAATTGCCGCCAACTCTAATGGCTTATTACCGCTGAGGTAGATCCGAATCACGATAAGCCATATCAGATACAATGAGAAATATTGGAAGAGGTCACCGATAAATATTGCCTTACCTATCAAACTACCATCTGTCGTGAAGGTTACGGGTATGACATAAATTGTCAGTGCTGCTGCCATCAAGAACCCGGCAACAGATAAGTTTTTGGTTATCTGGTTTGGGCGTTTTTTTGCAGACCGCCATCCACTAACTCCAAGAAGTAGCATTACCGGTATACCTACATACCATTGGAGGACATTTGTGGGAATCTGCATGATAGCTCTAGTATATCGCAAGGACAAGGAATCAAAAAGCTCACGCTTATGTACGTGAGCAATATATCTTGCATTATCTGGAGCCCGCGAGAGGAATCGAACCCCCAACCTACGGTTTACAAAACCGTTGCTCTGCCAATTGAGCTACGCGGGCAAAAAATACGCTATCACTTACTACTGATGCACTTAATTAGGAGATCACGTAGCCGGCACATTATCTCATATTATCTCACTTTCGACCACATTTTCGCCGCCAACATGAGGATCATATACTCGTGCCCAGAAGTCATCTCATCAATAGATAATTCGCTCGGAAACTTCCAGATAAACCGCGATACTTCATCGGAGGCTCTAAAATCTCGATTCTGTAAGGTACTGTAGAAAAGGAAACCCAGTCTTTGTCTCGGGTCTCCTTCCTCGGCATGATTATCTGACCGACTCCCTACATACTTTAGTTCGCTATAATCATCTTGTTTTAGGCCAAGCTCCTCACGTATTTCACGCTGTGCAGCATCCTCAATTGTCTCCTCAAGATCAACGAAACCACCAGGGAGATTGAGTTTGCCTTTGCAGGGTGAGTTCTTTCGCACACCAAGCAGTACTTTGCCCGCTTCATCGAAGAATGCAACGTCTACTGTTGGTATAGGGTTTGCAAACTGGTGTCGCCCGCATGATGAGCACTTCCAATGCAGGTTGGTTTCTATAGAGAGCAATTTGCTTCCGCAGCGTGAGCAGTAATTCATAAATTAATTGATGGTGCAGGGGGAGGGATTCGAACCCCCGAAGGCATAAAGCCGACAGATTTACAGTCTGTTGCGTTTGACCGCTTCGCTACCCCTGCATAGTTGTGTTCTGGAGCCCAAGACGAGGATTGAACTCGTGACCCCTTCCTTACCATGGAAGTGCTCTACCACTGAGCTACTTGGGCATCATTTGCTCCGACAATTCTACGTATTTGTATGTCAAACTACACCAAGAAAGCTTACCATTTTTACGTCTTTCTTTCAATAATTTGTTGCCTCCACGAAGCAGCTTGTTGTGGCTGATTATGATCGCTGTACCAGTGGACTATTGCTTGCACTATGGATGCATCATTTTTATCAAGCTCATGGGCCGCAAGTAAGGCCTCCAGTTGCTTCTGTGGCTGATTCCTGAGCCCGTACAGCTTGCTTATGGCAATGAAGCGAGCAAGTGTAGGCTCAAGCTCAATCGCCTGCTCCATAGCCTGTATGGACGTATCGAATTGGCGCGTGTGATACAGTATAGTGCTGTAATTATGAAGATCGGCGGCAGTAGTTTCGCGCTGCATAACAAGCTCAAGGCATTCTTGTGCATCTCCGTAATTTCGCGAATATGAATATATCATCGCCAGTCTACGGTATGCGGTGAGGTTTTTGTGATCGAGCTTCAGTACGCGTAAAAACGCTTTTTCGGCCGGGCCCCACTTACGCTCTTTATAATATCGCTCAGCTGTTTCGATAAGCCGACCCAACTCCGATTCATGCGTCACTATCGAGTTATCAGCCCCGGCATTGAGAAAATGAGCTAGTTGATTATACGAGCTACGTGATAGCCTCCAGCTGATGAAGCCAAACACAACAAATACTAGTATTGGGAGCATTAAGGTCATGCACGACCCTCCTGTGCAGCATGGACCGCCCAAGCTTCAAGTAAGAGACGATAATTTGGCACATTCTGGACGTACTGATCATAATGAGTCAGCCACTTAAGCTCAGCAAAACGTTTTTCGTGACGCAAACTTAGTACAAGATCATGATAAGCCGTAGCAAGCGACTGTGCTTCGTGCAGCATTGTTATGAGTGATAGTCGCTCGCCAACAGTCTTCGCTTCCACAAGTATCGATGGCTCATAGTTTTCTGCCGCAGGCTTGACGGTACGTATAGCTGTCCGCGATCGGATCGTGGGCAGTAAGTTTGCGGCAGAACGTGCAGTGAGCAAAAACGTCGATCGTGGCGGTGGCTCTTCAAGAAGCTTCAAGAGTGCGTTTGCAGCTTCTTTGTTCATCGTATCAGCCTGGAAGATCACGACCCAGCGCTGCTGATCTGAAGCCGTCGTAAGTGCGAGATCCGATATTACATCAAGGATTTGCTTGCGAATGATCTTATTATTCTCGGGGCGAACAATGCGCACATGTGGGTGCGTAAGGGCACTATCAGGAGGACAACTCAAGACATCGGCAATATGCTCAGCAATGATGTGCTCGACAGCGTTAGTATTTATTCCGGTGTATGTAATCGCATGCATTGTTTTACGACGTAATGAGTAATGTTTCCTCTATTGTACCTGGTAATCAATATGAAAGTCTGCAAGTACAGACATAAAGTCTTCTCCCGGAGGTACAACAAAGGTTTGTATTTTGCCATTTGGTAAAGGCAGCTTCAGACTATAGGCATGAAGCATAAGCCGATACCTCTTGTTTTCGCGCTGCCCATACATATCATCACCGACAATGGGATGTTGCAGCGCGGCAAGATGCACGCGAATCTGATGTGTGCGCCCAGTTGTCGGTCGCGCGAGTACAAGTGACGCTGCATCATTGCCCGTTAGATTTTGGATGTATGTCTCAGATGGCTTGCCAAGTGGGTCTACTTCCATCTGAGTTGCTTTGCGCGTTGAGCGAGATAATCCAAAATGTATTCGTTGGACACCGATGCTAACCTGTCCATGAACGAGGGCGAAGTATTCTTTGGTTACTGCTCGAGCCTTGAAGGCAGCTTGGAGAGATTGCTTGGCCGATTGATGCTTGGCTATGATCATAACGCCCGAGGTGTCCTTATCAAGACGATGTACGATGCCAGGGCGAATATTATCCATATCTTGCACACGCGCAAGCATGCTGCCGGATACACTGGGCTCATGCGAGCCAAGCTTAGGATGCGTAATCAACCCTGAAGGTTTGTTGATAACCAATACATCATCATCCTCATAGATAATTGGGATTTCGCTGGCGCTGGCGATCTGCTCGATACTTTGCCGATCTGGCTCACCTTCAACCACGAGCTGTTCACCGCCATGCAAAAGCTGGCTAGGTTTTACTACGCGCCCATCAACAGCTACCTTGCCTGCCTTCAGGTGCTTCTGCCACGCCGTCCGAGTAAAGTCTGGTCGAAGCTGATAAAGAGCACTGTCAATGCGTACGCCAGACATCTCCTCGCCCACCTCGATGATCGATCCCCCTCGCTCAGGTTTCATCTAGACGAGCTCGTGCACTTGCTTGAGTTGCTCGTGCGTACCCATGACAACCAAGCGGTCACCAGCATATACGGTCTCGTTTCCAGACGGATTGACTTTACTCATTCCGTCGGCAGCATTGAGCGCAAGTACGGTCGCCCCGACACGCTCATGGTAGAGGTCATTGAGTGATTTACCGGCCATCTTGCTATGATGTGGTACATGAATTTCCTCGACGTGCAGCTCACTATTATCATTTGATGAGAGTACTTCCAGAAAATCAACCGCGTTTGGTCGGGTGAGCATGGTTGCCATATGGTATGCGCCGATTTGATATGGAAGAGCTGTCCTGTCAGCACCCGCGCGTTGCATGCGCTGACGATTTTCTTCTCGATTCACTCTCGAAACTATAAATATGTCTGGGTTGAGCTGTCTGCTTGCTAGGGTTACAAACAGGTTTGTACTGTCGTCTCCAAGCGAGGCGACGATCCCCCGTGCGCGCTCAATGCCCACAGCTTTTAATACTTCCTCGTCTGACGAATCTCCCAGCAATGCTATGTGTCCTTTTGCGATAGCTTGCTTAACGCGCTCTTCATTCGTATCAAGCGCAACATACGTGATGCCTTCATCACGCAATTCTTCAGCTACCTGTGCACCAACTCTGCCGAGTCCACAGACAATATAGTGCTGTTTCATTTTCGCTACTTTGCTACGCATTTGATGTCGTTTGAGTCCGTCTCCTAACCCTACTATATAGTCTGCCAAAACCTTAAGCAAATATGCCACAACAACTATCGAGCTCATCACGAGCACCACTACCAAGACTCTACTAGCCGGATCTTTAAAGCCATGGTGATCGAAATGACTCAATAAAATCATTATTGTTTCATAGAATGACTCCCAAGGAGTGAGATCGGAGGTAATAGTAAAGCCTATCGTGCCGCCAGCGATGAGGAGGCATGTAAAGAGGAAGATCTTGCGGATAAGTTTGCTATCAACCATAAGCGCTTCATTGTATTATACCTGGTTTGATTGTGGGCGCCTAACAAATATAGCCCCGAATGAGGCTTTATTTGTTTATCGTCTGCAAGACTAGCGTTTTGAGAACTGAGGGGCTTTACGCGCTTTCTTAAGCCCGTATTTCTTGCGTTCTTTTTCGCGCGGATCACGAGTGAGATGGCCGGCCTTCTTGAGGCTGAGGCGAAAATCATCGCTCATTTCTACGAGCGCACGAGCTATGCCGAGACGAATTGCGTCGACTTGTCCGCGCTTCCCCCCGCCTTCAACACGAATGATAGCATCGAGCTGGCTTTGCTTGCTCACTTGCTCGAGTGGTGAAGCCATGAGCTTAATGAGCGTGTCGTTATTGAAGTACTCACCAGCCGGAATAGTATTTACAGTGATTGCGCCCTTGCCAGGCATGAGTCGCACAGTTGCGACGGCGGCCTTGCGACGACCAACGGCATAATAATACTGTTTCTTGGTTTCAGCCATACTTATTTGACCTTCCATTCTTTAGGTTGCTGAGCAGTATGTGGGTGTTCGCTGCCAGCATGAATATGCAAGCGTCCAAGCATATGGCGAGCGAGCTTATTCTTGGGGAGCATGCCTTTTACTGCAGTCTGCAACACGCGCTCTGGGTGCTTCTCGAGCTGTTCTTGCAGTGAGACTTCTTTAATGCCGCCCGGATATCCGCTGTGTCGATAGTATTTCTTGTCAACCAACTTATTGCCTGTGACAGCAACTTTCTCAGCGTTAATCACGATAACGCAGTCACCTACTAGTGCATGTGGACTGTATTGTGGTTTGTCTTTGCCCATAAGCTTCATGGCAATCTGAGTAGCAAGACGACCAAGCACTACATCTGTAGCGTCGACAATATACCAGTCAGGCTTCACTTCAAGTGGCTTCGGCACGTATGAGCGGTTATCTTTGGTGATCAAGCTCATTGTTTTTTCTCCTTAGCCGTTTCTTTTGCGACAGGCTTAGCTGTTTTTTTAGTATCTTTAGCGACAGCGACTTTTTCGGCTTGGATTTTCTTAATTTTATCCTCAAAATCGTCATCCAAGAGTAAGCTAACCTTAACCATCGGGGCTGCGTCACCTCGACGATATCCTGTTGCTATTAAGCTAGTGTACCCAGAGGGCCGACTCTGAAATCCATGAACGAGTTCTTGAGTCAACTTCTCAGCCGCGACCTTTGAACCAAGATCAGCATGGATGCGACGGATATCATGTAGTCCACCGCGCTTTGCACGCGTGACAAGACGATCAAAGACTGGCTTAATCGCCTTTGCTTTTGACTCGGTCGTTTCTATTGACTCATAGAGTACGAGTGATTCGAGTAAACCCTTGATCACCGCTGATCGTGGGCCGATCTTGCGTGAGAGCTTAGAGGTTGTGTGGTAGTGAGCGTGCATACGATTTATTCCTTCGAGCCTAGCCTATTCGGCGAGCGCAATCCCCATTTCTTCGAGTTTTTCGAGGACTTCTTCAAAAGCTTTTTGACCAAAGCCCTTGAGAGACTTGATGTCGCCCTTAGAAAGCTGTGTCAGATCACTGACAGTGAGAATGTCGTTATTGATGAGGGCATTGGTAGTGCGTTGGCTCATCGAGAGTTCTTCGATGGCGATCTGTCCGTGCTCAGCTTCCGCCTTTGCTTCGGCAGTCATGATGCCTTCAACACCGACCGACACTACGTTCATGCCAGCCAACACCTGGAAGTGTCCGACGAGGATCTGTGCTGTCTGCTGCATAGCGTCGGCAGGAGTAACGCTACCGTCAGTCTCAACTTCCATGACAAGACTGTCAAGGTTGGTCATCTGACCTACACGAGTGTTTTCGATGTCAAAACGTACACGCTTAATTGGTGTATAGATTGCATCGACTGCAATGTAGCCGATTGGCAGCTTTTCAGAACCACGAGTTTCTACGGGGCTGTATCCACGCCCTTGCTCAACGCGCAATTCAATTTCGATTTTGCCCTTGGCATCATCGATATAGCAGAGTTCGAGATCCTTATTGATCACTTTCACTTCATCAGATTCTTTGATGTCACCAGCGGTAACCATGCCTTTACCTGATTTACTGAGGGTAATGAATGCTGCTTCTTCACCGTGATAAGAAACTTTGAGCTGTTTGATATTTAGAATCAAAGTGATGACATCTTCTCGGATGCCCTTGATGGTAGTAAACTCGTGGTCTACTCCCTCGATCTTAACTGCAGTTACGGCTGCACCTGCCAAGCTTGACAGTAAGACGCGGCGCATAGAGTTGCCGATAGTCATACCATAGCCTGGGTACAGAGGTTCTACAGTGAAGCGGCTCGCTACTTCTGAGAGCTGCTCCTCTTTCATTTCTGGTAGGTTAATGTCGTAAAGCGCCATGATAACTCCTCATTAGTTTGGTTTAACGCGAGTAGAACTCGATGATTAATTGCTCTTCGATGAAATTGTCGCTATCCTCGCGCAATGGCAAGCTAGTAACAGTTCCGGTTAATTTCTTGGGGTCTAACGTAAGCCAGCTAGGCATTTCTTGCCCTTTTAGGGCTTCTGCGCGTTCCGTAAAGTATGCATTCTTTTGGCTGGATGGCTTGATTGAAATCTCATCCCCTACCTTGACGGCCGCTGACGGGATGTTGATTTTCTTCCCATTCAAGCGAATATGTGCGTGACTTACGAGCTGACGGGCCGCTTGGCGAGATGGCGCGAAGCCAAGGCGGTACACGGCATTATCGAGTCGTAGCTCGAGAAGCCGTAAGAGATTCTCACCAGCGACACCTTCGCGACGGATCGCTTCTGTCACGTAGCGACGGAATTGCTTCTCCATTACTACGTATAGTCGCTTCACTTTTTGTTTTTCTCGCAACTGAACTGCATAGTCAGATGGTTTCGGACGCCGTGCCTGACCATGCTGGCCTGGAGCAAAGTTACGACGAGTGAGTGCCTTGATGGCTTTAGGGTGGAGCTGGACACCTTCTCGGCGTGACAGCTTTGCAATAGGAGAAAGATTTCGTGCCATGATTAGTTCCTCTTTGCCTTTCGAGGGCGGCAGCCATTATGTGGTACGCCGGTAATGTCGCGGATGCTTGATACGGCAATTCCGGTGTTCTGGAGAGCACGCACTGCGCTTTCGCGACCGGAACCAACCCCTTGCACAACAACTTCAACTTGCTTCAAGCCAACATCCTTAGCTTTATCAAGTGCTTTTTCGGTTGCGATCTGTGCAGCATATGGAGTACTCTTGCGTGAACCCTTAAATCCTGCTGATCCAGAAGAAGCCCAGGCAACAACGTTGCCAGTCTCGTCTGTAATACTGATCATCGTATTGTTAAACGTTGCCTGAATATGAACAATACCCTTAACGATATTGCGCTTTTGCTTCTTGCGACGTGTTTTTGACTTGGTTGCTTGTGCCATCTTATTTCATAAATCCTTACGTCTTAGCAGCTGCCTTCTTGCGACCCGAACCCATGGTTACCTTACGGCCACGCTTAGTGCGCGCGTTTGTTTTTGTGCGCTGCCCGCGTGACGGAAGGTTTGCTGAGTGCCGAAGCCCGCGATATGCCTTAATCTCCTTGAGGCGCTTGATATTGAGCGAAACCCGACGCGAAAGCTCAGCCTCAACTTCGTAGTTCGAGTCTAGCTCGCTTCGAAGTTTCGTGAGGTCAGCTTCTGTCAGGTCTTTTACTCGAATATCGGGGCTGATATTAAGCTTCTTGAGAATATTCTGGCTCGTTTTGAGGCCAATCCCGAACACGTAGGTCAAACCTATTTCGACGCGCTTTTCATTAGGGATGTTCGTACCTGCAATACGTGCCATAGTTATCCTTGTCGTTGCTTATGCTTAGGGTTTTCACAGATAACGCGAACTACGCCCTTACGTCGGACGACTTTGCAACGATCACACATGGGCTTTACGCCAGCTCGAACTTTCACTGTGAATATCCCTTATTATTACGTTCTGTGTCGATATGTAATACGACCTTTTTCTAAGTCATACGGCGTCATCTGTAATGTCACCTTATCACCAGGAAGGATCTTAATGTAGTGCATGCGCATCTTACCTGAAACATGTGCTAACACAATATGACCGTTATCGAGCTCTACGCGAAATTTTACATTCGGCAGGGCTTCGATAACCGTACCTTCTACTTCGATTACTTCCTTTGTATCAGTCATAGTTACAATGCTACAGTAGTTAATTCTATCTGATCTTACCTGATCTGTAAAGTCTTTTTTGACATAATATTAGTATTTATCATAGGTCGCCATTAATATGCGTGATTCTGCCTGGCGCATGGTCTCAATGGCAACAGAAACCAAGATGAATACCCCTGTTCCTCCTATGGCAATACTTTGGCTGCTATCAAAGAATCGTGAAAGCAAGAATGGCATAAGTGCAATGATGCCGAGTGCTAATGCTCCAGAGAGGTTAAGCCGGCGGATAACGCCCTTCAGGTATGTTGCTGTCTCTTTACCTGGCCGTATACCTGGTATAAAGCCGCCTTGTTTCTGGAGGTTTTCAGCAATTTCAGTGGGTTTGAATACGATCGAGGTGTAGAAAAAGGTAAACACAAAGATCAGGACGAAATACGTGCCCGCATAGACTGCGGATTGAGGCGCAAACCAAGTTGTCATCTTTTGCGCTGCCGAAGCAATCCAGGCGGTTTTAGCGTTTGTGAGTAGCTGCCCGAGAAATGTCGGTATCGATAAGAGCGCTAAGGCGAAAATCACTGGGATAACACCAGCAGTGATCAGGCGTAGTGGTAAATGAGTGTCTACACTATTGTGCTGCGAAGCGGCTGCCTGCCTCCTAGCGTATGAGATAGGAATATTCCGTTGTGCCTCATTTACGAGCACGACAATTGCAACGGTAATAAGCGCGACGACTGCCAGTACTGCAACTTTTATAGCTTGGCTTGCATCACCCTGCAAAAGTGCAACTTGCTGCGAAACAACACCAGGCAGACTGGATACGATTCCGGCGGCAATAATAAGCGAGATACCGTTCCCAATTCCATATTCACTAATAAGTTCACCCAGCCACATAAGAAACATCGAGCCAGCCACCATCGTGACAATAATAAACGCCCATTGTCCGAGACTTGGGTTACCAATCAGATCAGTCCCGGTAGACTGGACGGACAATTGCCTCACGAGTGCGATGACGGCAAAGGACTGAATCACAGCAAGTGGAACGGTCAAATAGCGCATGTATTGGTTCAGTTGCTGTCGACCTCGCTCACCCTCCTTAGCAAGAGACTCCCAACTCGGAATTACTTGCTGTAAAAGCTGCACAACGATCGATGCGGTGATATATGGTCCAATCCCCATTGCGATGATCGAGAAATTCGAGAGTGCACCACCGGTAAATAGATTTGCAAAGCCAAGGATTGGTGTGCGAGAAAAGAATGACAGTAAGAATGTCTGGAGACGCTTAGAATCAGGCACAGGTACCGGAACATGCGTGAGAAGGCTATAGACTATCAGAATGCCCGCGATCACAATCAACCGCTTGCGGAGATCCTTATTTTTCCAAAGTTGGCTGATATTTGATTTGTTCATATCAGTACCAAGTATACCTCATCACATACCCTCCAGACCTAAAAAGGCGTTATTTTGAATCTTTTTTGGCGGTCTTTGGCTGAACTGTAGGGCCAGCAATATGTACAGAGCCACCTACTTTTTCGACTGCCTTGAGAGCTGGCTGTGAGGTAGCTTGCACTGCGATAGTAAGAGCGTCCTTAGGTGTGCCTGGACCTACTAATTTCACTGGTCGATCGGTGTGCTTAATGAGACCGAGCTTTTTGAGTACTTCTGAGTCAAATTTCTTTGTGCCTGAAGCATCAAGCTGCGCGAGGCGCACGAGCTGGTATGAAACGCCGGTGTGCTTGAAACCACGTGCTTTCGGCAGGCGCATTGAGAGCTTGGTCTGTCCACCTTCAAATCCGGGCTTAAGTTTCTTACCAGTACGAGCGTTCTGACCCTTTGTACCACGGCCGGCAGTCTTTCCACCGCCTGCAGAAATACCACGACCTACGCGAGTTGATTTCGTGTGTGCAGTCAGCTTCATTTCATGAAATTTCATTTGCTTGACTCCTTTGCTTTCTTGTCAGCCTTTTCAGGTTGTGACTTCACAGCTACTGGATCCTTAGTGCGTGCGGCTCCAGGAACCTCACTATTATCAAGCGCCTTGAGAGCGATAATCGTCGCATTCGCGTTATTGATTTTGTTAGTGCTACCAAGCGCCTTCGTGAAGACGTCACGCACTCCAGCTACTTCGAGCACGGAACGCACTGCGCCACCAGCGATTACACCAGTACCTTCTGGTGCAGGCTTCATAAATACACGTGCTCCACCAAATTTTGCCTCGATCTCATGAGCAATCGTGGTGCCTTGGAGAGTAAGCGTGAAGAGGTTTTTACGGCCAACAAGCGTCGCCTTCTGAATTGCAGATGCGACGTCGCGCCCCTTGCCTACACCAACGCCAACGCCGCCATGTCCATCGCCCACAACTACAGTTGCGCGGAAGCGGAATCGACGACCACCCTTTACGACACGTGCGACACGATCGAGTGAGATCATACGCTCAATGAGCTCGGGTCCCTCAGCCTGATTGTGTTGCCCTTGACGCTGCTGGCCAGGGCGGGGGTTTCGTTCTTGAGTCTTTGGTGGCATATCTAGATCTCCAATCCTTTCTGACGAGCTGCGTCGGCAAGTGCGGCTACTCTGCCATGATACTGCTTTGCACCGCGATCCAGAATGACCGCCTGTACACTCGCCTTTTTGGCTGCTTCTGCGATCTGCTCACCCACCCATGTTGCTTTTTCGGTCATCGTTTTTTTTGCGAGTGCTGCCTGCTTGACTGTCGTTACAGAAGCGATCGTTGCGTGAGCGTCATCATTGATAATTTGCGCACTAACATGGCGCAAAGACACATGTACACTCATACGTGGTCGCTCAGCGGTACCATGCAAGCGGGTACGGGTGCGCTTCGCGCGCTGTAGCATTTGATTTCGTTTGATTCGTAGTTCTTTTAACATAATCTTATTCCTTAAGCAGCTTTCGCTGCAGCCTTTCCAGCTTTACGTCGGATACGCTCATCGATATAGCGAATACCTTTACCCTTATATGGCTCTGGTTTTTTTAATGCACGGATCTCAGCTGCAACAGCACCGACTTGCTGTTTGTTAGCTCCGGATACCGTAATGATATTCCCTTCAATATTGAGGTCAATGCCTTCTGGTGCTACGAAATCGATCTTGTGGGAGAAGCCGAGCGAGAATTGGAGGTCATTGCCTTTTTTCTCAACACGGAAGCCAACACCATTCATTTCGAGTTTCTTTGTAAAGCCAGTGGTGACACCTTGAACAGCATTATCGATCAGAGTGCGCATTAAGCCGAACTGTGCATTAGTAATGCGGTTTTGTACTTGCTGCTCAACAACAAGCTGTGCGTCATCTTGCTTGATTGCAAAACCTTCGGCTATAGCAACGGACAGCTCGCCTTTCGGGCCATGTGCCGATAACGTATTGCCTGAAATAGTAACCGTAGTACCAGCAGGGATTGTAATGGGGTTTCGTCCAATTCTACTCATAGTCGCCTACCATACCTTACAAATTAATTCGCCACCAAGGCCCTTAGCTCGCGCTTCGTACCCAGTCATTACACCAGCGGAGGTTGATACGATAACGATACCGCGACCACCGAGGATGCGAGGAATCTCGTCACGTTTAGCGTACATACGACGGCCAGGCTTTGATACGCGCTGGATGGCGGTAAGTTGCTTAGAGACTGCTGCCTGGTCGATCTTCAGGGTCATCATCTCTGCGACAGCGCCTTTTTGGACTGCAATATCAGCGATGTAACCGTTTTTCTTGAGGATTTCAGCTATACGAGCCTTCATCTTTGAGTGCGGCAATACTACCTCTGTCTTACCAGCGGCTACTGCATTGCGAATGCGGGTCAGCATATCTGCGATTGGATCTGTAGTAATCATAGACATATCGGTTACCAACTCGCCTTTCTTACGCCTGGAATCTCACCTTTAGACGCATGCTCGCGAAACGTAATACGCGATAGACCGAAGTGTCGAATGTACCCACGACTGCGTCCGGTGATCTCGCAACGATTGCGCTGACGGATAGGGTTTGAGTTACGTGGCAATGTAGCCAAGCCTGTGAGATCACCTGCTGCCTTCATCTCAGCACGTTTTGCTGCGTACTTTTCTGCAAGTTTTGCGCGCTTCTTTTCACGCTCGAATAATGCTTTTCGTGCCATGTTACTGCTCCTTCCTTTCGCGTCGTTCTAGTGGCACCCCAAGGGCACGCATCAACGCTTCGCCTTGCTCTTGATTGATTGCTGTAGTTACTAATGTTACCTGGATGCCATGTGTTTGATTTGATTCCTCGTAACTTATCTCGGGGAATACCGTATGTTCAGCAAGGCCAATCGAGTAGTTCCCATGTGGATCAAATGATTTGACAGATAGTCCGTGGAAATCACGAATACGAGGGAAAACGATTGAGTTGAGTCGATCCAGAAAATCATACATGCGCTCGCCTCGAAGAGTTACTTTTGCTCCGATTGCATTTCCTTCACGAAGTTTGAATCCAGCAATGCTGTTTTTTGCTTTCGTGACAATCGGTTGCTGGCCAGTCAGCTTTCGTAGTGTGGCAACTGCATTATCGAGATATTTCTGATCAACTACTGCACGACCTACACCAACACTTACCACAACCTTGACCAGACGAGGAGTTTGATGGGTATTGCTGAGCTTAAGCTCATTCTTCAGCTGCGAAGCTAGCTCAGTTGTATATTTTTCTTGTAATCTATTCATTTCTTCACCTCTGCTGGGGCTTGTTTGGTCGGCTTATCAGCTTTTTTTGCTTTCTTATTGCTGAACTGAGCCACCTTAAACACACGCTCCTTGCCATCCTTAGTGGTCCTGTAACTAATCCTTGCAGGCTTGTTGGTCTTTGGATCAAGCACCATAACTTTTGATGCGTCAATTGGCTTCGTTAGTTCAACTATGCCACCCTTTGGGTTCTGTTGGGTAGACTTGGTGTGACGCTTAGCATTATTAATCCCTGCTACCACGACCTTATTGAGCCGAGGAAGAACTGCCAGAATCTCACCGGTCTTACCCTTGTCACGACCCGCTACTACCATAACTTTATCTTTGAGACGCAGCTTCATTAGAGTACCTCCGGAGCTAGTGACACAATTTTCATGTATCCCTTATCGCGCAATTCACGTGCGACTGGACCAAAAATACGCGTACCTCGTGGCTGGTTTTGTGCGTCGATGATTACTGCAGCATTTTCGTCGAATCGAATGACACTGCCATCAGCACGTCGCGTCTGCTTGATCGAGCGAACAAGCACAGCCCGTACTACTTCTTTCTTTTTGACGGTGCCATTTGGAGTCGCCGTTTTTACAGAGGCCACAAATACATCACCAATACGAGCATAGCGTCGTTTAGAACCACCAAGCACCTTGATACACATGACACGCTTGGCGCCAGTGTTGTCAGCTGCCTTCAGAATAGTCTGTGGCTGAATCATGCTTGCTTCTCCTTAGTGACAGGTGCTGCTTCGAGTACTTTTGTAATCTCAAAGTGCTTATCGCTGCTGATCGGACGTGTCTCGGTAATCTCAACTATGTCGCCAATGTTTGCGCTATTCTCTGCGTCGTGAGCCTTAATTCGCGCGGATACAGTATAACGCTTGCGATAAATTGGATGATTTTTTGCACGCTCAATCATCACCACGACGGTTTTATCCATCTTGTTTGAAACAACTTTTCCGGTGAGTGTTCTAGCCATGTTTTTTCTCCAATTCTTCTAGCTCGCGTTCGGACTGGATGGTGAGGGCTCGAGCAATTGTTTTCTTGAGATTATGAATTTCTTTGACGTTCTTGATTTCTTTGGTGCGCAAATCTATGTGAGCTTGCGCAAGTTTTTGACGAGTTTCGGTCACGAGAGTAGCTAGCTCTGCTGCTGATTTAGTGCGTAATTCGGTAGTTTTCATGATTATTCAGCCTCTCTCGTCACAAAACGTGATTTTACTGGCAGCTTGCGGCCTGCCAATCGCATTGCTTCCTTGGCGATTTCTTCCGATACGCCATCTAGTTCAAAGATAATGCGGCCGGCCTGCACCTTTGCAACATAGTGATCTACAGCACCCTTACCTGAACCCATGCGCACTTCGTTCGGCTTCTTGGTGACTGGAGTATGAGGAAACACTCGAATCCAAACCTTACCGCCACGCTTGATATAGCGGGTCATAGCGCGTCGAGCGGCCTCAATCTGGCGTGATGTTAGGCGATCATTCTCAAGGACACGGAGACCATAGCGACCAAAGTCGATATTAGTACCACGAGCTGCTACGCCTTCGTTCTTACCCTTGAAGGTCTTACGGAATTTAGTCTTGCGTGGGAGCAACATGGTTAGTTCTCCTCTCCTTGATAAATCCAGACCTTGACGCCGATAACGCCGAATGTGGTACTGGCATCAGCAGTAGCGTAGCTGATCTTCGCACGGATGGTATGCAATGGAATACTTCCTTCAGCAACAGTTTCGCGGCGAGCCATATCAGCCCCGTTAAGACGGCCAGAAACACTGGCTTTCACGCCAGATGCGCCGGCTTTCATACTATTTTCAACTGTGTTCTTAAGGATGCGACGGAATGGCATACGGCGTTCGAGAGCACTAGCAATGTTATTTGCCACAAGCTGAGCTTCAAGATCAGGCTGACGAATTTCTTCGATATTTATGCGCATTTTGCCGGTTACAACCTTGGCAAGCGCATCTTTTAATGCGGTAGTACCCGATCCTCCACGACCGATAACAACGCCTGGTTTAGCGGTGTGGATAGTAATAACCACTTCACCAGTAGAGCGCTCAATATCAACGCGAGCAACTGCAGCGCGAAAGCCGAGCATATCGCCTACGATCTTGCGAATCTTCAGGTCTTCATTAAGAAGTGTTTTGTAGTCACGCTCTGCAAACCAGCGACTGCGCCATTGGCGATCAGCAGCGAGACGAAGTGAAATTGGATTGATCTTATTTCCCATTACTTGGCTTCCTTTCCAGCTGGAGCTGGCTTCTTGGTTTGCTTTTCAGTGCGCGCAGAGACTTTCTTTGCAGCTGGTACTGCATCATCACTGACGACTACGGTCAAATGGGCACTGCGGTGCAAGATTGGGTGCGCCATACCACGAGAGCGTGGGCGCCACGTCTTGCGAGCCGATCCTTCGTCGACACGGATTTCAGCGATGCGCAGACCACTCTTGCGTAAGTTGTGATTGTTTTCAGCATTTGCTACTGCACTCTTGAGCGCATCGGCTACCATAACCGCACCTTTCTTAGGAGTAGCGGCGAGAAGTTGTTCAGCTTCAATGACGCGTGCATTCCGAATCAGATCCGCGCTATTACGCAGCTTGCGTGCTGATATTTTGAGGCCTCGAGCTTTTGCAGTAACTTTCATCTTAGTTATCCCTGTTGCTTCGCTAATTTACCACCATGGCCACGGAACTTGCGGGTAGGCGCAAACTC
This sequence comes from uncultured Candidatus Saccharibacteria bacterium, assembly GCA_964391595.1. Classification (GTDB taxonomy): domain Bacteria; phylum Patescibacteriota; class Saccharimonadia; order CAILAD01; genus JADZGC01. Next base: position 77,326 of record CAYMMM010000001.1, read on the forward strand.
ACCAAGCTTGTGACCGACCATGTTTTCAGTAATGAATACTGGCAGGTGTGATTTGCCATTATGAACTGCGATGGTCTTACCGACCATTTCGGGAGTAATCGAGCTTGCCCGTGCCCAAGTCTTGATCACGGTCTTATCGGTTGGACCAAGAGCCATAACCTTCTTAAGAAGCTTTTGGTCTACGTATGGACCTTTTTTGAGTGAACGGCTCATCGATTACTTTCCTTTCCTTGAACGAACAATATATTTATCAGTTGCACGACGGCGGCGAGTCTTGGCGCCAAGTGCCGGCTTACCCCAAGGGGTAACTGGGCGCTTCAAACCGATTGAAGTACCCCCTTCACCACCACCATGACGGTGATCGTTCGGGTTCATAGCCTTACCACGAACGGTTGGACGAATACCTCGATTTCGAGTGCGGCCTGCCGAGCCACCCTTGATGAGACTATGGCTCTCGTTACCAACAGCGCCGATAGTGGCAAAACACACTTGTCGGATCAACCGCATCTCTCCTGATGGAAGCTTTACGGTCGCATAATCACCTTCCTTGGCTGCAAGCTGAGCTTTCATGCCGGCACTTCGCACGAGTTGTCCACCCTTACCGGGTGTGAGCTCTATATTATAGATCGTGCTTCCAAGTGGAATCTGTGAGAGTGGCATACGGTTATGTTCTTTGATGTCGGTCTCAGTTTTCGAGCTGATAACATCACCGACCTTCATGCCAGCTCCGGCCAATACGTATGCCTTAGTGCCTTTTTCGGTTTTAACGAGTGCAATGTTAGATGAACGACCGGGATCGTACTCGATGGCGATGATTTCTGCCGACTCAAGCTTTGTTTGCGAGAAATCTACAATGCGTAAGGCACGCTTCGCGCCACCACCACGGTGACGAACGGTAATTTTACCCTGGTTGTTACGACCAGCTTTTTGCTTACGCTTCAAGATCAAGCTCTTTTCAGGCTTTTTCTTTGTGATCTCTTCGAAGGCGTTCACACTCATGCCACGACGAGCGCTCGTGTTTCTTTTGTATACGCGAACTGCCATTACTTCGCTCCTGCCTTCTCTTTGTCAGCTGCTTTTGCGGCCTTCTTATCATCTTTCTTGCGCACAGAAGTCTTCACTTCTTCCTCTTGACCAAGGTTGAAAGCAGGGATCGACTGACCCTTTGCAACGGTCACATAGGCTTTTTTCGTGTCAATCCGACGCCCTTTGATACGCTTATAACTCTTGAGCTTACCCTTGCTTACGCTAATACGCACATCGGTAGCGTCCACTTTGAATTGAGCCTTAACTGCATCCGCAATAGTGAGCTTGTTGCTTTCCATTGGTACGCGAAATGTATACGTGCCGTTCCCAGCCTGAGTAAGGCTTTTTTCAGTAATAATAGGTTGCAAGATCATGGTGTTCATTTCTTGTCTCCTAGCCATTCAGTCGTAAGCTCGAGTGCTTTTTTAGTAATAACAATGTGGTCTGCGTCAACTATTACGTTCACCTGCAGGTAGCGTGGCTCGCATGCTGCAACTCGTGGGAGGTTGCGTGTAGCGCGTCGTACTGCATCAGTATATTTTTCGACGACAAAAAGTACTGAGCCGGTGAGCTTGAGTTTATCAAGCAGAGCAACGGTCTGCTTGACCTTGGCATCGCTTACATCTAGATCCTCAATCACAGAGATAGCTTTTGCTTCAGCCTTCAGGGAGAGTGCTTGCGCGAGACTTGCACGAATGGCCTTTTTAGGGAGGTCTATAGTGTGGTTTTGCTCGCCCGTTGGCCCAAACACAGTACCCCCACCACGCCAGATAGGGTTACGTATTGAGCCGCTACGTGCGCGACCAGTACCCTTCTGACGAAATGGCTTCTTGCCGCCACCGCTGATTTCACCGCGAGTCTTTGTTTTTGCTGTCGCTTGGCGTTGGTTTGCAAGTGCGCGCGAATAGGCTACCTTAATAAGTCCAGGTGTGATGGTTCGCCCGAAAACACCCTTCTCAAGGGTAATCTCGGCGGTCGCCTTATTCCCAGTCTTCGTATATGTAGCAACCTTCATACAGTAAGCCCTTTCAACATAACAATCCCTTTGCGTGGGCCTGGGACAGCCCCAGCTATTGCAATGACATTGTTTTCGGCGTCTATGTGTGCAATCTTAAGGTTCTTCACAGTGACCTGTTCGTGTCCCATGTGGCCAGCCATTTTAATGCCTTTGAAGACGTGCTGTGGGTAGCCTGCGCCGATCGAACCTGGTGCACGGTAGTTATGTGAACCGTGAGTCTTTGGCCCACGGTGGAAATTGTGACGCTTGATGGTGCCTGCAAAACCTTTGCCCTTAGACACGCCCGTTACAGCAATTTTCTCGCCAATTTCGAAAACGTCTGCTTTGATTTGGTCGCCAACCTTAAGCGCTTCTTCTCCCTCAACTTCAGTGGTTCGAACTTCACGCAACATTTTGGAGTTCGCACCACTAGCTTTGAGGTGGCCAGCCTTAGACTTTGGCATACGCTTCATATCACCAAAACCGAGTTGGGCAGCCGAATAGCCATCATTAGCGACCGTCTTGACCTGGGTAATAACACAAGGACCAGCCTGTAGTACAGTAACAGACTGTAAACGACCCTCAGCATCATAGAGCTGAGTCATGCCAATTTTTTGTGCGAGTAGTGCTTTCATATATCTTGGGATCGTTTCAAATAAAATCCTGGCAAGCAATCCGGTTTCCAGATAGATACACAGCGCGTGATTTCCTGGACCTGGGCGCTTCCCAGCGAGTTATTAAGTCAACGTCCACAAGTTTATCAGATATGCATCAGATATGTCAACAGTTTTCTATGTAGCGTACCGGATTTAAAGTAGTGCCAATCGGTATAATATTGACATTATGTTTTTTCTATACTATTATTATAGTTATCTCAGTACCTTTCGGAGGAGTTACTACTGTGGAGCAACATCGGTATAGGTTGACCATCTGGCACCGCTATGGACTTCCAGAAAAGATCGCGGTCGATCTCGTACGCAATAACAACGCTGGAGATCGAACCCTGACAACTCTGAACCCTGACCAAGCCGGCCTGGCGCCGTTAACTGTCTTACTCGAAGAAGCCGCGCTCACAGATCAAATACGACGTGCCGGCGTTTGGTCATTGACAGGAGATCTCGACGAGCTTCGCGAAAAAGCCGAAGGGGTAGTCGAAGAGATCTACCGCAACAAGCATGGGTTTGTCGATCAGCCAACGGTCACACTCGCTCTCAAGTTCGCACACGAAACCCTGACGCTTGCAGCACTTGAAGCCGCATTGATCTAATTTCATACCCCTATCTGTGGCCCGACTTCTCTTCTTATAGAGGTCGGGCTATCTTCATGATAGGCATACGAAAAAAGCCCAAGAAGGGCTTTTTCATCACGCTTGAAAAAGTTCTACATCTTTATTTCGATATCAACACCAGCCGGGAGACTCAGATTCATCAGTGAATCGATCGTCTTCGGGGTTGGTTCAGTGATATCGATCAAGCGCTTATGTGTGCGCATCTCAAAAGCTTCATGGCTGTCTTTGAAGATGTGAGGACTGCGAATAACCGTTGTCGTCTTCTTATCAGTTGGCAGCGGTACCGGACCGGCAACTTGGGCGCCGGTGCGGATAGCCGTGTCAATGATTTGCTTCGCGGACTGGTCTATGACCTTGTTGTCATATGCCTTGAGACGAATGCGAATGCGCTGAGTGTTTTTGTCGCTCATAAGGTGCCTTCTTTAGAAATCCTTATGTCTTACTTCGTGATCTTCGTTACGACACCAGCTCCGACAGTACGGCCACCTTCGCGGATAGCGAAGCGAAGACCTTCATCCATAGCGATTGGAGCAAGCAATTTAACGCTTACATTGATATTATCACCAGGCATAACCATCTTCATGCCATCCGGAAGCTTCACTTCACCGGTTACGTCAGTAGTACGGAAGTAGAACTGCGGCTTGTAGCCATCGAGGAATGGGGTGTGACGTCCACCTTCTTCTTTGTTCAGAACATATACTTCAGCTTCAAACTCGGTATGAGGAGTGATTGAACCTGGCTTAGCGATAACCTGACCGCGCTCGATCTGAGTGCGCTCAATGCCACGAAGCAAGAGACCTACGTTGTCACCAGCTTGACCTTGGTCGAGAAGCTTGCGGAACATTTCGACACCAGTGACAACAGTCTTCTGGTTATCCTTGATACCAACAATTTCAACTTCTTCGTTTACCTTGATGATACCTTGTTCGATACGACCGGTAGCAACAGTACCACGGCCCTTAATCGAGAAAACATCTTCGATTGGCATCAAGAATGGCTTGTCGAGATCGCGCTCTGGCTCTGGGAGGAATTCGTCCATAGCCTTCACGAGTTCCATGATTGAGTCTTCAGCGGCTGCATCACCTTCGAGAGCCTTGAGAGCAGAACCCTTTACGATTGGGCAGTCACGAGCAAATTCGTTCTTCTCGAGCAGGTCGCGGATTTCTTCTTCTACGAGTTCGGCGATCTCTGGATCAGCCATGTCCATCTTGTTCATGTAGACAAGAATACGTGGTACACCAACCTGACGAGCAAGCAATACGTGCTCACGAGTCTGAGGCATTGGACCGTCGGCAGCAGATACTACCAGGATAGCGCCGTCAACCTGAGCAGCACCGGTGATCATGTTCTTCACATAGTCAGCGTGCCCTGGCATGTCGACGTGAGCGTAGTGACGCTTCTCTGACTCGTACTCTTGGTGAGAGGTAGCGATGGTAATACCGCGCTCGCGCTCTTCTGGAGCCTTGTCGATTTCATCGTAGTTAATCGGCTTGTTTACGTCTGAAGGCAATTTCTTTGCCAAGACATGCGTAATAGCAGCCGTGAGGGTTGTCTTACCGTGGTCAACGTGACCCATGGTACCGACGTTAATATGTGGTTTATCGCGCTTGAATTCTGCCACGAAAAATCTCCTTATCTTTTTATAAATACGATCATTGCATTGGTGTCATACGACGATGTCTATGGTGCGCGCTAGGACAAGAAAAACCGCCCCACCACGCAGGACTGGTCTATTGTATCGAGAAATAAGCGGGTTGTAAAGAGTGATACATTGCTTTGTCTAGCAATAGTCCCCTCGGCGTAAACCAAGGGGACTATGAGATATCAAGTTCTCTCTCAATCGATTTGCGGGCATAACGCTCAACGCGAGCCAAGAAGCAAGACAAGCGAATGTTTGGCCAACTCCATAGAAACCAAGTGATCAACGCCCCCGCGACCATGAAATGCAGCCCCTCAACAGAGCTGGGGTGCCGCATCGGTACGGTATTGAGTAAGACCCCCATGCCGTGAAACGCTACGAATATCACTAGCCCAGAAAGAAACCGCTGGCGCCAACGCGATAGCACAGCATCACGCCAGTACATGTGCTGTCCGCTGTCATCGAGAGCGAGGTATGCCAGGTACTCTATTTCTCTAAGCAACTTCTTCTGTGCGAACCACATTTTCACGTGCATGATCGGGTGGGATCTGTTCCGTAGCTTCTTGGAAATAGCTTGCAGATTGCGATCACCTGAATTGCCTTCGGATTGCTTCCCGCCGCGATACAGCCACCTTGGAAAAGGCATCACTTTTCGAGCCTCCAGGGTACGGAGTGCAGATACATGTAGCGAGACGTTCGTCGCATAGTTACGCACGAACGAGCAAAGTCCCGCGCGTCCTTACGCGACATTCCTTGCATCCGGAGAAACGCGTAGCTCTTCTGTCGATCATCCCGCAAAGTGAGATACGAGTCCAGTATTCGACGCTCCCCTGCCATACGCCACTCCTGCTTAAACTCACCCCTCAGAGCGCGAGAAAAAAGCGATGCGATGACGAACAACAGTCGCCAAGCAATGTTTGCCCCCAAGATGTAGCCAAGCAAATTGCACCAGGCACGGACGACATCACCATCTCCCGCAACACACGCATATACAAGGGTAATGCATGTAAGAATGCAGTAACTCAGCATGATGCCTTCGCCCTGCTCCGACCATGGGCCGATGAAGCGAAGTAATGCGCGCACATGTTCTCGAATCGTCATCACGACTCCTTGAATGTAGGTACGATGTGTTGCATTTATATACGAAAACAGCCCCGGTATCAAGGGCTGGATTTCGTGCTATGTGTAGCTGTTTATTCGGCTGCAGCTGCAGCTTTTGGATTCTTACCGATGAGTGTCTCTGCAATGTTGCGTGGCACTTCAGCGTAATGATCGAATTCCATTGCGTAGTTCGCGCGACCCTGTGTCATCGATCGCAAGGTAGTTGCGTAGCCAAACATTTCGGAAAGTGGTACAAATGCGTCGATAATTTTTGCACCAGCGCGATCGCTCATCTGCTCAATTCTCCCACGCTTGGAGTTGACATCGCCCACCACGTCACCCATGAATTCTTCTGGAGTGGTGACTTCAACCTTCATGACTGGCTCGAGGATTACTGGATCAGCCTTACGCACACCTTCTTGAAGCGCCATGGAGCCTGCAATCTTGAAAGCCATTTCTGAAGAGTCAACTTCGTGATACGAGCCATCATAGAGCTTAGCCTTGACGTCCACTACTGGGTATCCAGCAAGCACACCATTGCCCATGGCTTCCTTGATGCCTTCGTCGACAGGTTTAATGTATTCCTTAGGAACCACACCACCTACGATTGCGTTTTCGAACTCGTACGTTGGCTTGTCGCCTTCGATATCTTCAGCGTGTACGAGCGGACTAATCTCCAGCCATACATGACCGTACTGACCACGACCACCAGACTGACGCACGAACTTGCCCTCGACCTGAACGGTCTTACGGACGGTCTCGCGATAGGCGACCTGTGGCTTACCGACATTCGCCTCAACCTTAAACTCTCGCTTCATACGATCAACCAATACTTCGAGGTGAAGCTCACCCATACCCGAGATCAGAGTCTGGCCAGCTTCATTGTCTGAGTTCACTCGGAAGGTTGGGTCTTCTTCTGCAAGACGTGAGAGAGCCATACTCATCTTCTCCTGGTCGGCCTTGGTCTTTGGCTCGACAGCAATCTGAATCACCGGCTCTGGGAAAGTGATTTGCTCGAGCAGTACTGGATGACCTTCTGCACACAGAGTGTGACCAGTCATTGTCCCTTTAAGACCCACGGCAGCGGCAATTTCACCAGCGTACACTTCCTGCACTTCTTCGCGGTTATTGGCGTGCATACGCAAGATACGACCGATGCGCTCCTTCTCGCCAGTAGAACTGTTGAGTACATACGAGCCGGACTTTAGCGTACCGGCATACACACGGAAGAAGCAGAGCTTACCGACAAAGGGATCCGTCGCGATCTTGAAGGCGAGGCCAACGAATGGTGCGTCATCTGCTACCGTCACGACTTCTTGCTCACCGGTCTTAGTGCTTTCGGCGAGAGGCGCATTAATATCCAGTGGGTTTGGCAGGTAGTCTACGACGATGTCGAGAAGCTTTTCAACAATCACGCCACGTCCATCACCACCAGATACGATGAAAAATTCACCGGTGAGAACGCTCTTGCGGATGCATGACTTGATCTCATCGATCGACAGCTTTTCACCCTCGAGATACTTCTCCATAACGGCGTCATCAGCTTCGACGGCAGCTTCAATGAGATGATTTCGGTAGCGCTCGACCTTTTCTTTCATGTCTTCTGGAATCTCGATCTCAGTAAGCTCTTTGTCGGTGTAATCCTTATACTGATAGGCCTTCATCTCGATGACGTCGACCATACCATTGATTTCTTGCTCAAAGCCGATTGGGAGGTGAATTGGGTATGCCTTCTTCGTCAGGCGTTCATGAATTGAGTCAAGACTCTTATAGAAGTCTCCACCGGTCTGATTGATCTTATTGATAAAGCAAATGCGTGGCACGCCATATTTGTCAGCCTGGCGCCACACAGTCTCTGACTGAGGCTCGACGCCCATCTTGCCGTCGAAGACTGTAACCGCACCGTCGAGTACACGGAGTGAACGCTCTACTTCTACGGTGAAGTCGATGTGTCCTGGAGTATCGATGATGTTAATGCGCTTACCATTCCAGAAACACGTGGTAGCAGCAGAGGTAATCGTGATGCCGCGCTCCTGTTCTTGCTCCATCCAGTCCATGGTCGCTTCACCTTCATGCACTTCCCCAATCTTGTGGGTCTTACCGGTGCGGTAGAGAATGCCTTCAGTGACGGTGGTCTTCCCAGCGTCGATGTGGGCAATAATGCCGATATTACGTGTGTCTTCAAGTGAATATTCGCGAGCCATGGTGTTCCTTACTTTATGGTCATTATTATTACTGGTATTTTTAGCGCAAACGAAAAATAGCGCTGTGCGCCAGTCGATTACAAGTGTAGCAACTTTCAGGTTTGAAAGCAACAAATATAATTGTAATATTTGTGCCTTCATGGTATTATGCGTTTTTCGCACCACCTAGAGAAAGTCAGAAGCCATGTCGAGCATTCGTGCCACAGTACATCTACACATTCACGTGCGCGGAAACAAGAACGGCCGTGACCACCGTCAGCTGCACTTCACCCAGACCATGGAGTTCCCCTCAGACACTTCCCTTCTAGCACCCGGTATGACCATGCGATTCCCGAAGGGCTGGAGTGTGGATGAGATGACAATGTTGCCAGAAGATGAGACTTCAATGCTCCACCCAATCCGCATCAGCCATCATTGGTACGAGTTACCAGGGGATGAGCCTAATACACCTCAACTCCATGTGCGATGCAGCACAGCACAGGTCAATGTCGGCAAACATCATGACTTCGAAGGCCATATTGCCCGTCTCCGTGATGTCGCACAGCAACAGCACTGGACAGAAGTACTGCAGGCAGCAGCCTGACATAATCCAGCGAACCCCGCCTTCCCACTTGGTTAGCACCAAGTGGGGTTTTTATACTTCAGGCGTCTCTAAGTCCTTCCGATCGATTACGATGTGGGCGCCTGGCTTGATCTCACCCTTCAATACTCCTTGACTCAGGCGATCTTCTACAAAGCGCTGCAAGGCACGACGCATTGGTCGAGCCCCCATTCTCGGGTCATTTCCCTGCTCCACTACGTATTCTTTTGCGGCATCAGTTAGCTCGACGTCTATCTGTTGCGCCTCGAGACTCTTGTTGAGTGACCGGAGCATAATACCTACCACGTCTTTGAGCTCCGCCGGCGTGAGGGGTCGGAACATCACCACTTCGTCAAAGCGGTTCAGAAGCTCCGGCTTGAAGATTTGCTCGGCAATCATTTTATCGACCAGCTCGTCATGGAGGCTCGTGAGGTCACGCTTCTGAGCTACGGCTTGACGAATATCATCGGCCAGGGCGTTCGAGGTAAGGATGATAATGCAGTCCTTGAAGCTCACGGGCTTGCCGGCTGTGTCTGTTAGGCGCCCTTCGTCTAATAGCTGCAGAATGAGATTCAGGATATCTGGGTGTGCTTTCTCAATCTCATCCAGAAGCACCACACTATATGGCTGCTCGCGCACTTGCTGTAAGAATGACGAACCAGAACCAGACTCTGTGGCGGCAGCGAGGAGACGACTAGCATCGCTAGTCTGCTGGTATTCTGACATATCAAGGCGAATCATCTTGTCTTCTCCGCTGAAATATACTGCGGCAAGAGATTTCGCAAGCTCAGTCTTACCTACGCCTGTCGGACCGAGGAAAAGAAAACTACCGATCGGGCGATTGGGGTCTTTCACACCTGAGCGTGCGCGGCGCAATGCCGATGCCACAGCGGTCACGGCGGTCGTTTGATTGATCATACGGTCATGAATGAGCGCCTCAAGATGCAGGAGTTTCTGAGCTTCCTCTGGTGCAGCTGTGCCAGCCTTCACACCGGTCATATTTTCAATCGCGGCCTGAACCGATCGTTCAGTCACAACACCGTTCTCAGCCGAACCAAATGAAGCGCGCAACAGATCAATCGCTGCTCCAGGCTGAGTTTTGGTAGTGTTATAACGATCCGAAAGACTCGTCGCTTCCTTGAGGGCAGCCAGTGTGATAATGATTCCTTCTTGCTGTTCATAGTCAAGGGCGACATCTTCAAGTGTCCGTATCGTCCCCGTTGGGTCAGCAGGAGGCACGACGATTTTCGTCATCTGACCCAAGAGATTTGATCGTATTTGGCTAAAACGCGTCCAGTCCTCCTCCGTAAATGCGAAGATCATCGGCAGATGTGTGTTTTGTAGAACCGGAAGTAAAATCTCTGATATATCGACTGAGCCGGCTTTTGACTCGAAAAACGCCTGGGCTTCATCGAAGAATAATACGACATTCTTCGCGCGCACAGCGTCTGCGAGCGTTTCTGCCAGGACCTTTTCAATGGGCGCCTCGGCTGTTGCTGCCGAAAGCAACGCAGTAGCTGAAAGCAGCATGACTTTACGGTATGTGAGTCGCCCCACATCGGTACGACTGAGGATCTGCTCTGCCAAGGCATATACCAAGGTGGTCTTCCCGCTACCAATCGGACCAACAAGCGCTACTGCGGGATGTACTGGCTGATTGAGCGACTGAACCATCTGCTCAATGACCGATTCGCGGCCCAATGCGGAATACACGCCATGACCAGACTCGATCTCATCACTCATATTTTTGCCAAACCGATCAAGATAGTTTGTGTAGCCAGCAGCAAAATCACGACCTAGGCCGCCGTAGAGATTACGCTCGTGCCCCTCAATGCGGTCATTGATGAGATGCTCTAACCAAACGAGACCTTCGTTTAAATCATCCGAGTGAATGTTTGCATTCGCTAGATACGGCGCACGGGCTTCAGTGAGCTGCACGAGTGCGACGACCAGTGTCCCTGCTGTAATTTTGTCCTGGCCAGCCTTCTGCGCCACCACATAAGACGTGGCATAAATCTGATTGAGATCAAGGGCCTGAATCTGACTACTCACAGGATCGAGGGGTAGATGCAAATGTTGAGCAAGAAAGTTCGTCTGCCAGTGCCCTTGGATAACTTGGAGCAGGTCAGCTAAAGTTTTAGCTCGTTTAAGTGGTAATACCAGATCTGAACTGAGGAGCTCCGCGAGATTATGAGTACCACTCGCAATGGCGTCTTGGTGCGCAAATTGCAGCATCCCCCAATTCCCCCAGACTACGATCGGGATACAAATGCTAGCCGGAAGTGCTACAAAACAAGCTAACTGTATATGCCCAAGGAGTACACTTACTAAGGCGCCTAGGAGGCTTAGCGCCGCTACTATACCTAGCACGGCACGAAGCGCCACAGAATGGAGCCAGCCTGTCCCTGCTATGCGTGTAGTGCGACGCGAGTACTGGAAGCTAAACCCGGCTTGCTCTTGCGGTGTCATACCGATACTCCAATGATAAGCAATATAACTGATGAAATCGGGATAATCGGCCAGACTAAAAAGATGACAAGCCCCGCAACACCAATGCCTACGCTCAGCGCTAGGTAGATGGAGAGAAAAATAAGGCGTATACAAAATCCTATGAAGCGCGCAACTGTATTCATGACCAGTGCTCGCAACATTTGATCGAGGCCTTGTGCTCCAGTCACGCGGTCTTCTTTCCAGGGTTGAAAAAGAGTGCGAAGCATTTGTCTTACAGAGAAAACATTATACAGGCGTATCAGCCATCTTCGTGTCACCTCGAGGACGTGCAGCCATGCCCAGCTATACCACCAGGTGATGGCGTCGAATAATATCATACCCTCATGGTACCAAACTCCTTATGGTTTCAGCAAAGAGGAGCGTGCCTCAGTTGACAGATCAGCGAAATCCCTATAGTATTCACGCCGTTACACGTTTTCGTACCTTCGCTACAGAAAAGAGGTCGACATGACAAAGTCGAGACCCACAAACGTCAACCAGCGCTTACCGCGCAATGTGCGATTGTCGCAAATGAAGGCGCTGCCATCTGGCACTGCAAATTTCATCCGCGATATTGCCACACACGACCCCAAATGCCGCGTGCTCGTCAGTATGGCCAAGCAGACCACGGATGCGCGCGGCAAAATGCGCTTCCGTATCAAGGGATTTGTCGGTGAATCTTTCACTACCAGACTCGCAATGCGCTGTGAAGGTTTCGAGCACAGTGTTGTCATCGTGTCTGAAAATTCAGTTGCGCACAAACACATGGTGACTTTCCTGCGCGGCAATAGTGCCCTTGAGTATGACGCCACGCATGGCCAGATGCCTGAGCCGATGAAATGCACGCGATGCAAAGTTGGAATTCGCGGCAAATTAAGCGAAGACCTGATGACCACCACTGGTCGAACACGCGTCGCTCATAAGGGCGAGAAGCTATGCAATAGCTGCAAGGCAAGCTTGATTGAGGAAGCAGATAAGGTAGAGTCGCTACTAGCAAGCCAAGAGGGCACTAAGAGGGGTATCGAGGCGCCAGATCCCGTTTCGGCGCCTGGTAGGCCTAAAGACTCTACCCACGATCGTGATCTGGGTGTGCTTAGAACGGCGCTAGACGTGCCCCATGAATCATGGGTTGAGAGATCTCTTGAGACTTCAAGAAAAAACGCAGGGCGACGTCACCGTTTTCGCTGGCTACGCCGACGCTAAAGCCTGTCACTCCTTTGCCCCGAGAATATTCTCGGGGCATTCCTGTATTAGATTTGAATGATTTCCCCGCCGACGGCTTGCGCGAAATAGCTATCGTGGGAGATGTACAACACCGCGCCAGAGTATTTCTTGAGTGCTGTCTCAAGCTCCTCAATCGAAGGCAGATCAAGGTGATTCGTTGGCTCATCGAGTATCAGTAAGTTTGGTCGGTGCGCGAGCATAGCGATCAGTTGCACGCGCGCCTTTTGCCCGCCCGAGAGCTGACGGATCGGCACTTCGCTATCACTGCGCTCAAACAGGTACTCAATCAGCGTTTGTGTAATCACTTCATGATTGACTGCCTGTCCGCTAGAACGATATATCTCAGCTATTGCTTGCCCTAGCGTCATATCAAGATACGCCGAATCAATCTCCTGTTCGTATCGACCGATCACAAGCTGCGGTGAGCAATCAATCAGCCCACCAAAAATCGTACTCGTAAGCTTCAGCCCACTTGCGGTAGCACACGTCGCTTCGACAAATGTGGTCTTACCAGCACCATTGCGCCCCACTATCTGCACACGCTCACCTGCCCGCACACTGAAGCTCACATCCGAAAACAATGGCATATTATACCCAAGCGAAAGTGACTCTACAGCAATGAGCTGCTGGGCGTGCCCGTCGACCTGTAAGTCTTTGTCTTTGATGCGTATATTCTTAGCTTTGTACTTCTGGTATTGCTCTGCCTGACCACGCTTGAGTTGGGCACTTGAGGTTTGATCGATCCAAATCGTCGGCTTCACAAGCTGTGAATCTAACTCTTCGATTTCTTTCTGCAAACGACGCACCAATGGCACAAAAGGGTTCGGCGACTGCTTAGAGCGCAGTTTCTTCAGCTCAGCAAGCTTCAGTGCTTCACGTCGATTCTCGAGCGTCTTAAGTGTCACTTCATACTGGTGCATGGCAGAGACATTTGAGGTCGCATTCTGCTTCAAATACTCCTGATAAGCACCAGGAAAAGAGTGCAGCTGACGGTCTTTGAGCTCGACGATGCGGTCGACAGCCGACAGCACATCTCGATCGTGCGAAATGACCAAGACTCCAGATTGAGTATTCTTGAGCCACTCAACAAAGACACCCTTCGCCACATAGTCCATGTGATTCGTGGGCTCGTCGAGTATGAGCAAATCGGCATTTGAATACTCCACCTGTACGAGCTGCGCAAAGCGCTTCTGGCCACCGGATAGTTTCGAAAAGTCGTTGTCAATTTGCGCATCGCTCAGCTGATATGCGCGGAGAGACTCGCGTACCTGCTCGACCACGTGATAATACCCGTATTGACTATAGCGTTCGAGGGCGTCTGAGTATTCTGAAATCTTTTCTAGGTCTTCACCCATAGTGTCAGGATACTCATCGATAATCTGAGTAAGCTGACGATAATCACGCAGGCCATCGAGGACATAGTCTAAGACCGACACCCCAGGCCGGGCAGCCTGCTCTTGATCAGTAGTGATCATAACGAGATTTGGGCGGCGCTCAATTGTGCCTATAAAATCAGGATCCGCACCATCAATAATACGCAGTAATGTCGTTTTTCCGACACCATTACGACCAATGAAGCCAACTTTTTCATTTTCCTGCAGCTTGAGCTCTGTATTTTTGATGAGGAGCTTCGGTCCAGCCGTTTTCTCCTCGATGTGTGCAGTAATAAGCATGCACTCGAGTGTAGCGCGTATATCCTATCTGGTCAATAAAAGAAGATGCCCCAGACTCTCGCAAGAGTCTGGGGCATGCTGGTGGAAATGCCTGTGCGGCGTGGCGAGCTAGCCCGCTGCGGTCAGGAGTTGACGCGAGGCTTCTGCTTCCGCAGAGAGCAGCTTCGCACGCTCGCCAGCGGCGGCGCGAGCAGCTTCACGTCGGTAGTCGGTACCAGATGTGGGCTCGCCGTGCGGCTCACGGGCATCGGAGTAGCACGCGTAGTGGAAATGCTCGACACGCTTCCACTTGCCCTTGACGTAGACATTGCAGATGACCTGCTTGCCACGGTTCTTGGCCTGGAATTTGACGCGCTCACCGCAATGTGCGCAGTTGACGCTACTGCCAGCGTCGATGTCTCGCACCACAGCACGAGAAACACGTTGCTGGCGAGGCATCTGGGAAATCGATTGCGTAGGCATGAAGGTACTCCTTGTTGGGGAATGATTGAAAACGTCGCGAACAACGTAATGAGTTAACTATACTAGATTTGATGTATTTGTCAATACCCTACTGCGCTTGTGTAGTCGTATCGTACGTCAGTTCAGTGAAAAACCGTTCATCTCGCGCGGTTTCTTGAGTAAGACGTATAAGATCGGCCATGCTTTGCAGATACTCGGGTTGTGTGAAGTCAGCCTCCATGTCACCCCAATACACCATGCCAGCTTCGTGAGCCTCCGCCAGATGCCCGGTAGGAGCAATGCAGTAAAACAAGTGAAAGAAGATCTCACTAACAGCTTTGCCATCCTCATTGATCGTAATATAGCCATCGCCTTTGTGCTGCAGAGAACCAGTAAGCCCGGTCTTATTGAGCAGAATCCGGTCGGCGGCCTCTTGCAGACTCTCACCAACATGCAGTTTGCCATACGGAAACCCTATTTTCCCGATCAAAGGCTGTATTTTTCGCTTCAAAAGCAGCCATCTACCGAGGCGGTCCCTGCACGCGATCAGAATGACCATGCGTGGCTGTACGCGCGGTCGCAAGGTCTGCAGGCTCAGTGTATCGACATATCGTTTACCGGCTGGCGTGAGGGTGTATGTCCCCCATCCGGTTCGCTGTACGTAGCCGGCGTCCTTCAGTGCTTTGAGATGGTAGGTGAATAAATTACTTCCGATGTCTGATGGCTTCAGCTCGGCGTAACGTAGTGCCTCTCCCCCCATCAATTTCCCCAAAATTGACCGCTGTATGTGATGCATATATTTCATTATACCGCACCATCGTCTCTCTCAATACATTTTGACTCAAAATATATTGGTATATCTATGAAAATCCCAACGTTACGATGACACTGTAGTCGTACCTAACTATCTCTTCGAGGAGAGAAATTATGAAACCAATCGAGATCATGCAATCCCTTGTAGAAGATGTTCGCCAGCAGCGCGAGACTGTTCGTGACAAAACTGCAGCGATTGATGCGCTAAAAGTCGAACGGAGTACCGCCCAAAAATTAATGCGCGCTGGGACAGCCCAATACTATGAGATGCGAAGGGCGTATATTATTGAGCTACTAACTGAGTTAGATAAGGCCTATTGCCTTTGCTGCAAGCACGTGCGACCGGTGTCTCAGACGCGAATTGCGCATGAAAGTGGCAATCAATGGAAATCAGACTGCAGCTATGATCAGTGGTATGAATATTGGGAGCGAGACACAGTCCTCTGCAATCGGTGCGCTGATGCCATAGAATTTCGTACCGAAATTCACGAGGGGAGAAAAGTTGGCTGCGAGCTACTCAGCTTTGATCGAGCTCTCCATGACGCAGTCCTGTTGAGTCAGTATGAGCTCTTCGATGAGATCGAAAAAGCCATGCAACTGGGGCTCCCCCACCTCTAGCCCTATGCACTCCCCCTTTCGCATACGAGAAAACCCCTCGTGCGAGAGGGGTTTTCTCTATAAAGCAATTGAATTAGTACCGTGCGAAGTGAGCGAACGCCTTGTTAGCTTCTGCCATCTGATGAGTGTCGGCTTTCTTCTTGATTGCATCACCCTGGTTGTTGTAGGCGTCGAGAAGCTCGTTAGCCAGGCGCTTGTCAAAGCTACGGCCTTCTTTGGCGCGAGCGGCATCAAGCATCCAGATCATTGCATAGTGGACACGACGATCTGGCTTTACTTCCATAGGAACCTGATAGTTTGCGCCACCAACACGGCGTGAACGAACCTGTACATGCGGGCTCGCATTCTTGACAGCAGTTTCGAGAACTTCGATAGCGTCCTTCTTGGCTTTCGTAGCTGCTTCTTCGAGTGCTTCATAGACGAGACGCTCAGCAAGACGTTTCTTGCCATTTTTCATCACCTTATTGATCAGTCGAGTAACCATGACTGAGTTGTAGTGCATATCAGGCGCGATATCACGTTTGAGCGATGCTGTTTTCTTACGAGGCATGACTTATGCACCTCCCTTTGCTTTTTCAAGCTTTGCACCGTACTTCGAGCGACCCTGCTTACGGTTTGCAGTACCTGCTGTGTCAAAAGAACCGCGCACGATGTGATATCGCACACCTGGGAGGTCCTTGACGCGACCACCGCGCACGAGCACAACTGAGTGCTCCTGGAGATTGTGGCCAATACCAGGAATGTAGGCAGTAACTTCCATGCCATTAGTCAGGCGTACACGAGCCACCTTACGAAGCGCTGAGTTCGGCTTCTTTGGAGTCTGTGTGAATACTTTTGTACACACCCCGCGCTTGAAAGGCGACGACTGAGTAGTCGTGCGACCCTTCAATGCGTTGAGGTTACGTTGGAGTGCTGGTGACTTGCTTTTCTTGCGAGCAGCAACACGTGGTTTGCGAATGAGTTGATTGATTGTTGGCATATAACTTCGTTATCCTATCAGATTACGCCTATCTGGTCAACTCTCGTCATCCGGGCGGAAGCCAGTCCCAACGGGGATCAGGCGACCAATGATGACGTTTTCTTTCAAGCCACGGAGGTTATCGGTTTTTCCTCGAAGGCTCGCACCGATCAACACTTTCATCGTCTCCTGGAACGATGCTGCAGACAACCAGCTGTCGGAGCTGATGGAGATCTTCGAAATCGGCATCAGAAGCTGCTCATAGGTAGCGGGCAGTTTCTTCTTCGAGACTGCTTCGGCGTTCGATTCTTTGAGTGCGGTCTTCGACACGATGTCCCCGGAAATGAATTCGGTGCCATTTGGTTCTTCGATACGCACACGACTGAACATCTGGCGAATCATGACCTCGATGTGTTTTGAGGCAATTGACTGCCCCTGTGATGCATAGATGGCCTGTACTTCGTCAACGATATAGCGCTGTACTGCTTCTTCGCCCTGAAGTCGCAACATGTCTTGGAGGTTCACAGAACCTTCGGTGATACGTTCCCCTACGGTTACGAGATCGCCGTTCTTAACGGTCAAACTCACGTAGTCCGGAAGAGTGTATTCTTTGACGTTTCCACCTTCGTGCGTGAGCTTGATGGTAGTCTTTCCTACCTGGACCACGCCATCTGCGCCAGCCTTGATCGTACGCTTGCCAGTCTCGTTTGCAGCCATTACATCACCCTTCTTGACAGTAGCGCCGGTCTTTACCATCGGCTTCATGCCTTCTTTGATGACATAGTCGGTCACTTTCATATCGACTGGGGCGATGCGAAGACTGATCTTATTGTCATGAGCCTTCACAGCTACGCGACCGTCAACCTCTGAAAGGATTGCTTCACCGCGTGGGTTACGTGCTTCGAAGATTTCGTCGACACGCGGGAGACCTTGCGTAATGTCGGCAGCAGAAGCGACACCGCCGGCGTGGAAGGTTCGCATGGTGAGCTGCGTTCCTGGTTCACCGATCGATTGCGCAGCCATAATACCGACTGCTTCGCCGAGCTCTACTTCATGACCGCGAGCCAAGTCAACACCATAACAGTGCTTACAGATGCCCCAAGCCAGAGTACATTTCATGATCGAACGGATGACAACCGTCTCAATGCCAGCATCAGCAACGGCACGTGCCAGCTCGTCAGTCACGAGCGTACCCGCCTTGACGATAACCTTGCGGCCGTCTTTCACATCCTGAGCTACATATCGTCCGACAACCCATGGCGCCAACGAGTCCTGCCCCGCGGCTTGCGCTTCGGCAAGGTGCACGGCATACCCTTCAGTGTCACCACAATCTTCTGCAGCAATCATCACGTCCTGAGCAACATCGACGAGACGACGTGTCAGGTATCCAGATTCAGCCGTCTTGAGCGCCGTGTCGGTCAGACCCTTACGAGCACCGTGTGATGAGATGAAGTACTCAAGGATATTAAGCCCCTCTTTGTAGTTACTTTTTACCGGCAGCTCAATTGTGCCACCTGTCGAGTTGAGCACGAGCCCCTTCATACCTGCCATCTGGTTCGCTTGACCTACGGTTGCGCGAGCGCCAGACTCAATGTCCATGGCTAGCGTTGACTGGTTTGGATCAAGTTCTTTGGTCAATTCAGCCTCGATCTGTTCACCGACTTCTTTCCAGATCTCGACTGTGCGTTCTTTGCGCTCTTCGTTCGTAATCAGACCCTGTTGATATTGCATGGTGACAGCTTGTGCCTTAACTTCACCTTCGTCTAGGAGACGAGCTTTCTGTACTGGAGTAGAGAGGTCGTCCATGCCGAGCGAGAAACCTGACTCGGTAGCGTATTTGTAGCCTGTTTCCTTGATAGCATCGGCTACACGCGCAGTCTCATCACCACCAGCTTTGGTGAATACTTCAGCCAAGACCGCCTTGAGCTTCGACTTGGTCATAGCATCGTTTTTGTAGCTTAGTCCTTCTGGGAGGATTTCGTTAAAGAGCAATCGCCCAGCACTCGTTTCTACAAGTACATCGTCCATCTTTACTTTGATGGTGGCGCGCAAGTGTATAGCACGTTCCTGGTAAGCCATAATGGCTTCGTCCTTATCCGCAAACGCCTTACCCTCACCCTGAAGACCACTCTTGAGGCTGGTCATGTAGAAGCAGCCAAGAACGATTTCGTGTGACGGGTTGATGATTGGCTCACCACTAGCTGGCTTCAGGAGGTTGTGGGACGAGAGCATGATCTCACGCGCTTCCTTCTGCGCAGCGTCCGACAATGGCACATGCACTGCCATCTGGTCGCCGTCGAAGTCAGCGTTGAAGGCCGAACATACGAGCGGATGAAGCTGGATTGCCTTACCTTCGATCAAAACCGGCTTGAAAGCCTGGATCGACAAGCGGTGCAAGGTAGGTGCGCGGTTGAGGAGTACATACTTCCCAGTGATGACTTCTTCGAGCGTATCCCAGACTTCGGTACGGGCACGTTCGATCATACGGGCTGCGCTCTTCACGTTGTGGGCGTATTCTTTCGCGATCAGCTGCGAGATAACAAACGGCTTGAAGAGCTCAAGTGCCATCATCTTTGGAATACCACACTCATCGAGGTCGAGATGTGGACCAACGACGATTACGGAACGCCCTGAGTAGTCGACACGCTTACCAAGGAGGTTCTGGCGGAATCGACCCTGCTTTCCTTTTAGGAGATCTGTAAGGCTCTTGAGCTTCTTCCGTGATCCGCCAACAGCAGTAACTGCACGCTCACGACGCGAGTTGTTGTCCATCAAGGCATCAACAGCTTCCTGGAGCATGCGCTTTTCGTTGCGGCATATTACTTCTGGAGCATCCAGATCAAAGAGTTTCTTTAGACGGTTATTGCGGTTAATGACACGACGATAGAGATCGTTGAGGTCTGAAGCGGCGAAGCGTCCGCCATCGAGCTGCACCATTGGGCGCAAATCTGGTGGTATGACTGGTAGCTCTGAAATAACCATCCATTCTGGCTTCAGTTCAGCTTGAAGCATACCTTCGACGGTCTTCAAGCGCTTGAGGGCCTTACGCTTGCGCTGGCCGGTTGTGTTGGCAGCTTCATCGGTAAGTTCCTTCGCGAGATCTTCGAGATTGATTTCGGAGAGCAGTTCGCGAATTGCTTCTGCCCCAATCCCTGCCTTGAAAACGTGGCCGAACTTTATATTAAGATCCCGGTAGGTTCCTTCTGGAAGGAGCTGATACTTTGCAAGCCCTTCGATCTCATTCTTTGCCTGGATGTAGTTTGTCTCGAGATCAGACAATTCTTTCTGAGCTTCCTCTGATAAGGCTGTCTCGTCTTTTGCTTCATGCTTCGCCAAGAGCTCCTTCCGGCGACCTTGATAATCGCTAGAGAGGTCTTCAAGTGCGGCCTTGCGTGCATCTTCATCCACAGACTTCACGATAAAGTTCGCAAAGTATGTCACGCGTTCGAGATCACGCACGCCCATATTGAGGAGCGTACCAATCGAGCTTGGAGTACCGCGCAAGTACCAGATGTGCGTCACAGGAACTGCAAGGTGAATATGCCCCATGCGTTCACGACGCACGATAGAGCGCGTGACGAGAACGCCACACTTATCACACACGATACCCTTGTATCGAATACCCTTGTACTTACCACAGTAACACTGCCAGTCTTTGGTAGGACCAAAGATCTTCTCACAGAAGAGGCCGTCCTTCTCTGGCTTCTGAGTACGGTAGTTAATGGTCTCTGGCTTAGTGATCTCGCCGTGGCTCCAGTCCAGGATCTGCTCTGGGCTGGCAACAGTCAGGCGGATTGCTGAAAAATCGATCACATTTTGTCCTAAGTCTTGCTGTTGCATGATCTAGACCTCCTCTTCCTTTCCATCAATTGGTTCTA
>CAYMMM010000002.1:0-81411 GCA_964391595.1 uncultured Candidatus Saccharibacteria bacterium
GTAATGAGGGTCTGGTCTATGATCGGCATCGAGTGTTGTAACTAATACATCACGTGATTTTAGACCCATCTCTTCAAGCTTCGGGAGCAGCGTGCGAGCCGCGTGCGTAATGTTAGCCCCCTTACCCTTAAGCTCGCCAACTACTCCATCAGGGTGTTCGATCGTAAAGAAGCGCTCAAACTTCCCGCTGAATTCTCGCTTCAATACCGCCATACGTTCACGATCCACATCGCCACCCCGCTCCTCATGCGCCAGTACAATAATAAGCTTCTGCATGTCGTAGTTTACATGCGTCATTGCCTGTAACGTTGGCCTCAAAGTATCGAGCGTTTCATTATATGTTGCGATGATTACTACATGATGCACTTCTGATGGCTTGATCCTGCTCTGCTGCATTAAGTATGCATCAAGCTTCTCGGCCTCGATCTCATACTGCAGCAGCTGCTCATGTTGTCGTCGCCCCCGCTTAGTCAAAAACCAAAACCATGGCGTCCTCGATCGAGCCTCGGCGATCACGGCCTGGAGTTCCCCCACTGATTGCTTACCTGCCTCGAGTCGATCAAGACGCTCAGCCCAAGACACACGCATAGACACACCAAGTCGATGATAACCAGCAATGAGTGCAGCTGACATCCTAAATGACTTAAGGAGCCAGTACAGATCCAGGGCGATAATGAAGTAAGCAACAATAAACGGTTGATACATCGAAAGCAAAATCGGCAAAAGCAACGTCGACCAAGTAAATAAGCCGGGTAACATTTCGAGCAATCGCACCACCACGTGAGGTACACGCAGCCCACTACCGGTTAATGAGTTAACGCGCGCCATGAGTGACTCCTGTATACAGTAGTAATATCTGCAGCACAAATAGACTCATGCCTAAGCCCGATATCACTAACATGAAGCTAGTTATACGACTTCGTCGATACGTGGACTGAGCCAGGAATACGTTCACAAGTGCAATACCCCACCCCGCAACAGGAAGGAGATAGAGCATCTGCCAACTGCCAAGCTGGTCAAATGCAGTGAGAGTGGTATAGCGTATCGGCACTTGCACTGACATGGGGTGAATATTAAACACAGCGACCAGGGTATTTGCCAAATTAACCAATAAAACTATCAGTAAAAGAGAAACCAGCCAGTTATTCTGACCGATACCGCCTTGATCAAAGAGTTGGTGTGCTACCCGTCGCATATCTGATAACTAGTATACAGCTTTTATGGTTTGAGCAGTACTTTTTACCATATACAACAAAATCCCCTATCTCGGGGATAATCTGGAGCCGATGGTGGGACTCGAACCCGCGACCCCCACTTTACGAAAGTGGTGCTCTAGCCAGCTGAGCTACATCGGCACATTTCTTACGATTTTGGAGCGGGTAACGGGAATCGAACCCGTATCTCAACCTTGGGAAGGTCGCATTCTACCACTAAACTATACCCGCCAACAGATAAGAATGACTGGCAGATTGTATCATATCACTCCCCCGCCCCTCAATGAGGCTGTTGGATTCTGTATGCATTATCCAACACACAAATCAGGCTTACTAGGATATTCTTTCAAGCAGGGTCGAATTGCACAAACAATCTATTCTTAATATTGGGTATATTTTGTACTCTTTGTCTTATATCAATATACCTATTTACTATTTGTGTTCGTTTTATGGCAAAAAGTATTCGTTTCACGCACACAAGCTAGTAGATTGAAATACCTCCACAATTCTGCTACTATAGCCAGGTTCAAATGCGGGCTCGTGGTGTAGAGGCCTAACATGCCTCCCTGTCACGGAGGAGATCGCCGGTTCGAATCCGGTCGAGCCCGCCATAGTACTTATGCTTGTTAGCTAATAGTTTTAATGATATAACATGTGCGTCACTGCTTTACCCTAAGGAGTTGAGTGTAGTGAGTACCAAATCAGAATCCCCAATTGGCAATGGCTCCTTATCGAATCCCGATAAATCTGAGCTCTGTGAAGACCTTGATCTGTTGATGGTATTGGGTGGTAAGCCTAATACGGACGACGGGAGAAAGATCATTCGTGACCATCAAGCAAAATGCACTTGGTGTGCAAGACCAGGCCGTCATCGGTCGCTCATTGGTGTTTTGCTGGATCGAGATGACCAACACACTGCTAGATTAGAGCAGACATTTGGCCCGATTGATTGGGCTGATTAAAAATACTCATAGGATCTGAGTTATACGGTCCTCGGGCTAGCCCCCTATCGGAGCGAATACTCCTTTGGAACCGTACCGGGGCTTCAACCTAAGCACTTAATATAATTTGAGGGTTTAGGCTGAAACAAGTTCCAACTTCGTCCGCTACGGCACACCATAGATCATTTACTTACGACTCCCTATATGAAGTCTGTTTTATTGACATTTTTCATAATAGTAATTATAGTATGCCAAATCTATTCAACTGTTTGGCCTACCACGCCTTCGAGAGAAAGAAGCACCTATGTCAGATTCAGCCTCATCTATGGCAAGAAGCAGCCGTCTCTACCGTTGCGGCATCTGCCTCCGAGAGAGGAAGACCAACGCGAGGTCGAAGCTCGGCCGGTGTGAACACTGCAACTCCCTCGATTGGATATGTCGCATCGAAGACAATATCCAAGCACCAACTTCAGAATGGTTCCCAGTGTGCTTCTGGTACGGCACGATGAGCTTTGTACTCGCTGCACTCGGCAAGCCGGAAGTGGGTATGGAACTCAATGTAGCGATGCCTACCGTATCGACCGTAGGAGGGACCCAGACTCGCCATCTGTACATCGACGGGAGATTCCGGATCAAGAAATCCGAGCCGCATCATCTCCCATCGGGACATGATGCGGTGATCGTCGTTCTGGAAGCGACGGGTCCGCGCAACCCCTCTCAGTATGACCACTCTCCAGTCGCCGCCGCCTTTTAGGAGTGATTATGTCTAATAATCAACAAGGTCGCATTCGTGAGGCAGAGATAACGCATCGCAAGCGAGCCGTGATCGGCGACCGCGTAAAGCACATGGGCCAGCGGTTTACTGATAGTGCAACTGCAACTATCTTGGGGTTCCGTGCCACTTCTCCTGCAGAAGGAATGCGTAATACGGAACGCCCTGGTGAGCCATGGATCAAAGTAATTGTCCGGCCAGATAACCCAGAAGAAACCTATGGTCGCCGCAAAAATGGCACCTGGGAGTGGGACTGGGATCGCACTCAGCTTCGCTAAAAGGCCAACCTGCCCCTATCCGATTCCCGAAAGGGATGATGATGGGGGCCCACTCTTTTATATGGACAATCACCAATCGTTATGCTATAATTGTTTTCGATACACAAGTATCGTGATGGATATCGAGTTTTTCTTCTAATCTCGCCCGTTCATCAGTCAAGATTAGATCAATAACTCAAGAAAGATATTTATGCCACGACACTCGTTTGGCGGTAATCGCCACAGTGGACGCCCTAGCAACAGCATGCGTCCGAAAAGAAACAACAATCATAGCCGCGGAGGGTCTAAACCCCGTCACCGAGGTCAATACATCGATCCGAGCCGCTTTGTAAACAAAGCCGTTGCCCCTGCTGAAGAAGTAGTATATGAAGCAAAGCACAAGTTCACCGACTTTGGTTTCCGTGAAGATCTTCTAAAAAACATTCTTCACAAGGGGTACACTACTCCAACCGCTATTCAAGACGGATCGATCCATGCTGCCCTCGAAGGTAAGGATGTCATTGGGCTCGCAAATACCGGCACTGGGAAGACGGCTGCGTTTGCGCTTCCTCTCTTGCAACGCCTCCTCACCGATGCGAAAGGCGCGACTTCCCTGATCGTAGCACCGACTCGCGAGCTTGCACTTCAGATAGACAACGAGATCAAGTCATTCTCTAAGGGTCTTGGTATCTATACCGCCCTCTGTCTCGGTGGTATGCCGATCGGGCGCCAGATTGCTGCACTCCAGCGTCGGCCTCAAATCGTCATTGGCACTCCTGGTCGCTTGAAAGACCTCTTTAACCAGCGCGCACTCAAGCTTGATCGTGTTGGTATCGTGGTGCTTGATGAAGCAGATCACATGCTCGACATGGGCTTCATTAAGGATATCAACTTCCTTCTCGATCAGCTCCCAGCCAAGCGTCAGTCGCTGTGTTTCAGTGCTACGACGACCCCTGCAATCCAAAATCTGATGGATCGCCTCCTGACCAATCCGGTCACGGTATCTGTACGCACACACGAAACCAGTAAGAATGTTGATCAAGATATTATCAAGGCAAGCAGCAAGGAGCATAAAGTAGAGATCCTGCACGAGCTTCTCACAAAGTCAGAATTCGAAAAAGTACTCATCTTTGGAGAAACAAAATGGGGTGTGCAGCGTTTGGCTGAGTCTCTCACCCAGGAAGGTATCCGCTCAGAAGCCATCCACGGTAATAAGTCCCAGCCCCAGAGACAACGAGCCCTTCAGGCATTCCGTGACGGCAAGGCACGTGTACTTGTTGCTACTGATGTAGCAGCTCGTGGTATCGACATCCCAAATGTTAGCCATGTCATAAACTTTGACCAACCAAGCACATATGAAGACTACATCCATCGCATAGGACGTACAGGACGTGCTGGAAATGTAGGCAAAGCACTGACATTCGTATCATAAGTACCCGTCACAGATCACTGTATTCTAATCTGTTACATACAAAAAGTCCCTGAGCATCCAGGGACTTTTTGTATTGCTCACATTGTTAGATAATTATATGTTTCGTACTACTTATGTACCCAATGGTTTTGACAAATCCCACACTACGCCGTAGAGTTCGCGCATCAGCTCACGATGTTCGGACGAGCG
This sequence comes from uncultured Candidatus Saccharibacteria bacterium, assembly GCA_964391595.1. Classification (GTDB taxonomy): domain Bacteria; phylum Patescibacteriota; class Saccharimonadia; order CAILAD01; genus JADZGC01. The sequence continues at coordinate 4,806 of CAYMMM010000002.1, forward strand.
CACCAGCAAAGCATATCCACTCGCAAGTGATGATATATAGAGCACACAGTCATCGTACATAAATACTGTCGAACGGAATCGATCTCCTAGTCCACCGGGCATGAGACGTATTTCCGCCTTATCATAAAACTGATCGATAATCTGCTGTTCTACCGGGTCCTGCCACAAGTTTCGTGTCTTAACTCCAAGCGTATGGCGCAGCTCGACATATTTCTCAACAAAATCCGGGCCAAACTGCCAGAAGAAGTTGCGAGTAGGCACGAGCGTGTCTATATGCCGAGAATGACAGTACACTGTCTCCATAATGACATTGCGCACTGCACTGACCCCCTCATAGAAAGCAACGTTAGGCTTATGGTCGCCTTTTTCGCTAGGTTTAAACTGCAAAACAAACTCTGCCAGCTCATTATCTAAGGACTCAACCTCTTGCTGCTTATGTCGCACAATTGTTTGGAGGCGACTCAATGGCTCAAGTCGGAATTTCTGGTCATCATCAAGTCCAGTTTTCGACAATAATCCCCTGCGTTCAAGTGCACTCAACGCATAATATACTGTCGGTCGACTTCTTCCAGTCGTTTGCACAATATCGCGTGCAGCTTGTGCGCCGTTTAGTAGCGCCAAATACACATCGATTTCTGATTCTGACAGATTGAGACGGGCTAATAGTGAGCGTGGTTCGAGCAATAGTTTGGACTTTCATTAGAATTTAGTATGAAGTGTGTCTAATCATTATTATACACACTTAACAGTACACTTCTCAGAGACTATATTCAAGATGTTCTTTGACATCACTAATCAGAGAAAAGGAGTCACGATGAAAAATCGCATGATGCAACGTTGGGTTGACTTGACCCGAGAATCGGGTGCAAGCCTGAGTATGTGCCTACGTGTGTTCGAAGAGATCGAACGCTACTATAACGGACGACCGTACCATAGCCTCTATGGACATATCTGCCAACTTCTTGACTGGCAAGAAGAGTATTTCCCAGATGCACCACTCGACGTCATCCTTGCAATCTGGTTTCATGACCTCTTCAATATTCCAGGCTTCACGAGAAATGAAGAGTTCAGCGCAAAGCTTATGAAGTTTTTGGTTTCCTCACGAGGGCCAGCCCATCAAGATTTATTCGCAACAGAAATCGTCGAAAACGCAGCAAAACACATCATGGCCACACGCGATCATGTAGCGCACTGTTCTGAAGCTGCAATCCTCTGCGATCTGGATCTCTTTTCTCTCGCTGGCAGTCATGAGGAGTATGACGCTATTACCGCACGAGTACACGATGAGTACAGTGACTACCCCGAGGAATGGTGGGTAGCAGGAAGAATGGATTTCATCAAAAAGTACCTGGCTCGCCCATTCATCTTCCAGACCGAGCGCATGCAAGAATGGTACGAGCATGTCGCTCGCGCCAACCTCCAGCGAGAGTATGGTCTCTATGGTAACCAGACGACCAAATCAGCAGGAAAGGAATGAGCTCATGGGATGGGTATCTCCCTTCGGAAGACACAACTGGGACGGCTCGTACCCCAACAGCACACAAGGAGGCACTATGGGGATCTATATTTTGAGTGGCGGGAGTCGAGACGAAGACAGCAGTCGGCTCAGCCGAAAACGACTCAGCTCACTTAATCCATCCGAATCGAAACCAGCGTACGAACCTCCACTCCCCCCAAACCCTGACCCGCTACGGTTCACCATCGAGAGAGTCAAGGAGACTGGCCCGTATCTAGCAGGACTGATCCACTACCCAGATTGCACCAACTACGAGGGCAGGAAGATCATCGTCTTTGAGGGTCTCACCGAAACAAAGCTACGGAGTATGAAGTACCTCGACCCCCACTTCTTCGAAGGCGGACCGGTCATGGCTCGCTTCCAACCAGATGAAAGTGGATGGGAGAACGCGTTGCAACTGATGCGAACTCTATCCCAATAACACAAGCTCCCAGCTAATGCTGGGAGCTTTTTCATAGCAGTATTCTCGCTTTTTATGGCTGGAAGTAACGTACGACCTTCGCCTTATCGCGCTGCTCTTGTAGCCAGGTCTCCAGATCTACGCCCTTGATCAAGATGTGAGCTACGTGCACTGTATCATCTTTCTTCTCGAGTGCCTTAATGATGTGATAGCCAAACTGGGTCTTCACCACACCACTCACCTTACCTGGTTCGAGAGCAAAAGCAGCATCCTCAAACTCTTTTACGGTCTGACCCTTGGAGATGAAGCCAAGGTCACCACCGCTCGATGCAGACGTATCCTCACTATATTTCTTGGCTAGCTCCGCGAAGTCAGCGCCCTTATTCAACTGGCTGAGTACGTCGTCTGCCTTTGTCTTCGCAGCGCCATTGCGAGTAGGATCATTTGTGATCTTATCGGCGAGCTTCTTTTGAACCAAGTTAAACTTAATCTTTTTCTTGAAGTCATCTACTGTCCAACCGTAGAGCTTCTGGAGCGTTTCTTTGACTTTGTCGTTACCACCAGCGCTCTCTGAGAGATTCTTAAACTCTTCCTCGACTTCTTTACTCGAGACAGTTACCCGCTCCTTTGCAGCTTCTTGAGCTACAATCTGCTGATCGATAAGTTGTTTAAAAAGTTCTTCCTTGAGATCAGTGAGTCGCTGCTTACCTTCATCACTCGAAAGATCTTGTTGCTGAGATTCATAAAACTTCTTGATGCTACGCAGCTCAAAAAGATACGTACCATACGTCTCAGCATTCCACAGTACATTACCGTTTACGCTCAAGACTGGATACGGAACGATATTTGCAGCAGTTTCTGTAACACGATCATCACGCTTAAGCTTGTAGATCATGACGCCAAACACAACCAGTGTAACTAGGATAACGGCTAATGCTGAAGCAGCTGATATAATGACGAGCTTGCGATTTGGCTTGGTCTTGACGCCTAACTTCTCAAGCCGCGCCCGAAATGCACTGACTTTTTTCGCGCCCTTCTTGCTAGCGTCTGCAGCTGTTGTCTGTGCTGTCGCGAGTACTTTTTCTTTTGCAGTCAGCTTCTTCGCGGGCTTTTTGTCTGCCTTTTTTGAGCCAGAAGTGCGCCCTGGCTTGGTCACTTTTTTCTTATCCTTAGAGTCTGTGTCGGCCATATCATTCCCCGTTAGGTTACGCTAATATCCAGTGCATCATACACCATCTAGTCCTTATCTGTCGAACTATATTCCTGCGATGCTTCCAGTATTTCTGCCTGCAAACGAGCGGGCTTATAGAGCGTCTTGATCTTCATGTGCCCACTCCCCGACATTGTCTGGATTTCAAGATCGCCGTAGTGAAAAATCGTTCCCTGCAGTCCTGGGATAGTGTAGTTCACGCTCTGGACATTATTCAGCGCGAGACTTTTGACCGAGCGCCTAAATGGTCCTTTTTGTTTGATCATCGTCAGCTCTTCTTCGGTTAGAATCAGTACGGTAAAATACCAGCTTGTAAAATGGTACCCCCAGTAGAGGAAAAGAACACCAGAACATATAAGCAACCAGTTGATCGTCATAGGTTGCCATGAATAGGCGTTACCGGTAGCAATAGACCAAGGCACGAGACCGACGAGAATAATAACTAGCCCCATGATGAGTGGTATGCGCAAGACAATCGGAAACTGCCGCTCGACGAAGATAACATCTGGCTCATGGCCGTCGTCGACATCATGCTGAGCAGCGCGTTCGATCACGCGGTCGCGTTTTGACATATGCTTATGCTAACAGGAGTACGGCCGAGAATAAAGCGATGTGATCGTTTCTATCTGGCCGCTCTGGTATACTGAGCGGTAGTGTACCAGAACAATGAGTGAGCATGTCCCCGTAGCTCAGTGGATAGAGCGCCTCCGTCCTAAGGAGGGCGTCGGGAGTTCGAATCTCTCCGGGGACGCCAATGATATACTGACCGTATGACAGTTGAAAAGCACATACTTATCCAATCCGACAACGAGAAGCTCGCCACTACTATTGCTATCGCAGACAACGATGCAGCACCGATCCTACTGCGCATTAGTGGAGGCTATATCTCAGGCCATCGTCCAAACGACTGGCAACAGTTCCTTGCAAAACGAGGCATTACGAGCGTTGCGTTTGACTTCCCGGGTGTTGGAGCGAGCGCGGGCGATCTGAATGCAACAAATCTCGATATACGACTTGAGCATTCTCAAAATGTCTATACATATATCAAAAATCACATTGCTCATAATGCACCTGTCTATATCCTTGGCGTAAGTATGGGTGGGCCGATCGCTATCCACATGACTCAGGACATCGACTCTGCCGGCCTACTCCTCTGTGTGTGCGCAGCGTATCCCAAAGACGCATGGTCGAAAAACTTTGGCGAGCCCTTCTCTTATGCCATTCGACGTGAGTATGCCTGGCAAGATTCTGATGAGTTCGCCATCCTCTCACAGCTGTCATGCCCTATATTCTTCGGCAGCGCTCGAAACGACGAGATAATTCCCCAGAGCATAACCGAAAAGTATCGCAATATAGTACAGGAGATCCGTCAAGTGTACAGGGTGTACGACGCGCCTCATGCTTTTCTTAGACTTGAGAGCGAAGCATCTGCAGAAAAGATGCGTTTCTGGAGTGATGTAGCCGAATTTATCCACTCGAACAGTTCGGTAGCTCCAGATGACATCAACGAACACACGTGATATACGGTATACTCAATACATGAAGAAAATCCGAGAAATTATCGGTGGCTGGGTCGGTGCTCTCATAGCGCTGGGGACATTACTGATTGTCTTAACGCTTCTCTATGCGATCTTATACCCACGCTATATCACAAAGCAAAAACCAGTAACGTATGCGAGCAAGCAAGAGTGCGAGACAACAACACAGCGAACGTGCATGTACGCTCAATGTGACTATAAATGCTCAACGCCATATAGCGGCTGGATGCCAGTAAGTAAAGAAAAATAGAACGCTTCACACAAATATGCACTGGCAGGACATAGTCATCTCAATCGCTCAACTCTGCTTTATCCCGGCGATGATACCGAGTATCCGCAACAAAGATAAGCCCGCCCTATCAACGAGCTTCATGAACGTCGTGCTCGTACTGACGATTGCTTTCTGCATGTTTACGCTTGGACTTTGGTTTGCAGCAGTCACCTCACTAGCAATTGCGGCTACGTGGGCAATCTTAGCCTTACAAAAACTACGCGACTAGCTCGGCTTTACAGTCACCCTCTTCTACGCTTATACTTGCAGCGTTCTTGTACCTCGAGAAAGAAGGCTCTGTATGTATGCCGTACCTGCTCGTGTCGGTGATCGCCGTATTGTGATCGAATTCCCCTGTATAGAATGCGGTGGTCTACTCTACTATTCGCACGACGAAGTGGGACTAGGCTTCGCAAATAGAAACGCATCGTGTGATCAAAATCACAGCATGTTCTTTGTGATCGCGAGGGAAAATGCCCACGAAATCCCGGTCGACGAACTTGGCTACCTCATCGACGACACTCTTCCTGGCTGGGAGTCTCAGATCCCGGAGTGGGTCTTGGCCTTGAGGGCTGCCTGATGGCGAAGCAACTCGAGATCATCTCGGTCAATGTCGGGCAGCCATGTGTCCTCCGGTATGCGGGCACAAAACCGATCTACTCCAGTATCGCCAAGCAGCCCGTCGTCGGTGACTCGGTACTTCTCACCTACACAAACCTGGCCGGCGATCAGCAAGTCGATACCAAGCCGAAACCAGACGGCCGACAACTTCACGGAGGTAATGCCAAGGCTGTCTATGTGTACCCTTTCGAGCACTATGACTCATGGTTTCGTGAGCTCGGTACACTCCTCCAGGTGCCAAGCTTCGGCGAAAACATCACACTCGAAGGTATCACCGAGGCCGACGTACATGTCGGTGATATCTGGACGTGGGGTGATGCTGAGCTGGTTGTGGCCAGCCCACGACAACCGTGCCACAAGCTCCGCTCGCACCTCTGTATCGATGACATTGAGGCGCGCATGTGGCAAAACGGCTACTGCGGCTGGTATATGCGGGTGCAGACTCCGGGCGTCGTACCTACGCACGGAAAGATCGAGATCACCCATACAGAATCAAGCGCACCGACTATCGCTGATGTATTCCGCGAGAAGCAGGCAGCGCGTACCCCACCCATTCAGCAATGAGTGGGTTTTATTTATTCTTAGGCTGTGTGAATGCTTCGTGAACGGTCGTATAGTCGTGAAGCTCATCTGGAGTAAACCACAAAGCAATCTCAAGCTCGGCTTCATCTGGCTCACCCGAACAATGTACGAGATTTGGCAGACCAAGCTTCTGTGCGTCGCCGTGCGCGTAGCTCAGGTGCGCAAAATCACCACGAATCGTGCCAGGTAAAGCTGACTTCGGTTCAGTAGTTCCTACCAGCTTGCGCGCAACCTCCACGCCTTCAATGCCTTCAAGTACAATGGCGATAACTGGTCCGTGCTGCATAAAATCCAGCGTCATCTCAAAGATCTGTTGCCCATGTCGCGTAATCATCGTACCGATCTTCTCATAATGATGGTGCCAATGGTCTCTATCTGGTGCAAGCATTTTCATACCAATTATCTTGAGTCCAGCCTGCTCAAATCGCTTCACTATTTCCCCGACTAAGCCGCGCTGGAGCGTGTCTGGCTTCAAGAGTATCAGCACGCGTTGCATTAGTTCTTTATTCTCTTTCATACTTTCCTCTCCCTAATCGTTATGACTGACTTATTATCTGTTCTATGCGTCTCTGCATGGCATCATCTACTTGTGCGATCATCGAGAGTCGAACTGCAGATGGGTCAAGATAGCGCTGCGCCACGCGCTGGACGTCCTCGATACTCACTCTTTCTATAGCGGTGATCATCTCGTCCATAGTGCGGACGGAACCTGTTAATAATAGCTCAGAACCGATGCGGTCGGCTACTGCAGCATTCGTTTCCTGTCCCATAATGACGCGACCACGCAGGAGCTGCTTAGTTCGCTTTAACTCATCCCCATCAACCGCATACTCGCGAATATGTCGCAACTCTTGCATAACTGCCTCGACGACCTGCTCAATCTTGTCGGCTCGTACGCCCGCATAAATCGTCCATTCACCAGTGTCAGTGTACCCCACCGCACGCATATCTACGACGTACGCTAAGCCCTGCTCCTCACGGATACGCGCATACAGTCGCGACGAAGAACCGCGACCGAGAATCGCCGTCATCACCTTCACAGCAGCTTCGTCTTGATGTCGTAGAGGTACTCCTCGAGCTGCAAAGACGATGTGCGCTTGGTTTGTCTCACGCTGAAAAACATGCATGCGCTCTGGTGCAACAATAGACTCACTCCGATCTCTGGCCCGAGACAGCTTTCCAGTCCAGCCGCCGAACTTCTCCTCGACCAGAGCATGTAGCTGATCAATCTTAATATTCCCAGCCACTGATATCACTACGTTATCGGGAGTATACGTACCAGTATAGTAGTTATGTATTGCCTCACGCGGGATACTCCGAATAATATCTTCAGTCCCAAGAATGTCCGACCGCAACCCATTTTGCGGCCACAACAAGCCACCGACGTAATCAAATACATGCTGCGCCGGGTCATCACGATATACATTCATCTCTTCAAGTATCACGCCTCGCTCGCGATCGATCTGTGTTGGATCAAAGAGCGGCCGGCGCACCAAGTCTGCGAGCACATCAAGCGCCACCGTCAGAGAATCCTTCGGCACCTTGATGAAAAACGTCGTCAGCTCGTGGGTCGTATAGGCATTATGATAGCCGCCCACACCGTCAATGGCTGCATAGATTTGCTTTGCTTCAGGGTACCGCTCAGAGCCGCGGAAAAGTAAATGTTCGAGAAAATGTGAAACCCCATATTCGTGCACCAGATCCTCGTGTCGAGCACCCGTACCTACAAAGACATGGGCGGTCACACTGTCAGCATCGGTCATACGGCGTGCAATGAGACGCATGCCGTTTTCAAAATGTGCACTCAAATCATGCGTGGTCATGATGTGCGTTTTCCTTTATGGGAACTACTTAAGACACTATAGCGCTTCCAGAGAAAACGCCCTACAAAGACAATGAGCGCTAGTACCACAACATAATCGACGTAATGCATGTATGCGTAGTACTGTCGCCAACTCTCACCCAATATGAGACCCACACCGAGCCAGACCGAAGTCCAAAGCGATGAACCAAGTAAACATTGCAGCATAAATCTCTTGAAGTCCATCTTGTTCGCCCCCGCTACGATACCAATAAATGCCCTGATGACCGGGGTGAGCAAAGACAATACGATTGCCCTGCTGCCATTCTTCACAAACCAAGCTTGGGTTTTTTTGTAATCTGCCTCGGAGATCAGTACGTATTTACCATACTTCTTGATGATTGGTGCGCCTCCATAGCTCCCAACGGCAAACGCTACCGCGCAACCAAGCGTCTGCATCAAGATTCCGATGACCAACACAATGCCAAACTGTAAAGAACCACTACGTGCAGCGGAGCCCGCGAGCACCAAGACAGCTTCAGAAGGGATTGGTATACCAATCATCGCGACACCAAGAAGCAGCCCTATCCCGACATAGCCGATTGAGTGAATAACCATAATTGCAAAGTCGAGCAAGGCCGCGGAAAAGCTCATAGTGCGACTATTGTACCAGGTTCGGCGAGTCTACGGCTAACCTCACAGGCAACGGCTGTTACTTTTTGAGCGTAGCGAGTTTGTCGCGGAGCAAAGCAAGTACAGGATCATCTTGCGGCACCAGCTCCCCGACTCGCTTGAGTGCACGCTCAGCATTAGCTGCTTGTCCACGCTGTATATAAAGATCTGTCAGTAAGACTTGAGCCGAGGCAACTTGTGGTTTGACCTGGAACGGCGAACGATTCGCTATAACTGCATCGGTGTACTCTCGCTCGACAGGCAACAGTACCTGTATCGCATCGTCGACGTAACCCTCACGCCGCAAAAGCTTGGCATACGCTATCTGATACGGCGGGTAGTCATGAGGATCAATAGTAATGGTTTGTTTGTATTCTTTCAGCGCCTCGGTGGTTTTGCCTTGATTCTCAAGGATCTGCGCCAGTGCAAAATGCGCCTTCTCATTGTAGGGTTCTCTCCTTAAAGCCAAGCGCGCGTAGGACTCCCCATCATCTAACAATGAGACGGGTGCGGAGTCGCGGGTAGCATAACGACTGACCTGCAGTAATGCAGCGTCCGCAAGGAGCGTGGGATCATATACTGGTCGCTCGAAGATACCAGCGTAATTGTCGGCCGCCTCGTCAGGATCGACGCCAGAGATAGCTGCAGTATAGTCGGCATCTATCGCGGATAGGTAGTTGTGATAGCTATACCACAGTGCAGCGGCAAGCAAAATGCTAAACGCAACCAAAGGAATACCCAGGCGCCATGATTTAACTCGCATCTCATGTACATGCTCGGTAATCGGGAGTGCCATCGCCAGGAAGAGTGCGGTAGTCAAAATAAGAACAGGATAATTCGAAACAAGGTCCACCAAGCTGTGTGCGCCAATGGCCAGTACGGCAAGCAGCGCGACCTGGCGCCAAGCTTCAACTTCATCATCACGCAACATCTGCCAAGCATACCGAGCCAAAGCAGCTATAAACGTCAAATACAAAGCTGCACCCACCACTCCCAACTCAGCAAAGGCCTGGAAGAACGTACTATGTGGGTTATCTCCAGCCGTAGTCGGACTCTCTTGGTACATCGGATGAATCTCCTTAAATGTACCAATGCCCCAGCCGGTAAGCGGTCGAGCTGCAAAGATCGCCGTCGACTCTCGCCAGTAAGCAAAGCGGTCGGTGACACTCGTCGACGTAGTAGATTCTGCGACGCGCTGACTAACATTCAGGGCGGCCGACTTGAAGAACACCACTCGGAGCGTCACGAGCACTGCACTCGCCACCACAGCAATAGTCACTATACGCAATAGTGCGGATATGAGATCTTTCGCCTGCACGTCAGGGCGTCTCTGCTGGGACAAAAAGTACGTAACTACCGCCACAATTCCTATCAGCCAGCCAGCTCGAGAGTAGGTCAAAATCAACCCGCCTGCGAGCAGTCCAGCGGCGATGAGCCAAAACCTGCGCGCCTTCGTGGACACTTCCGATTCCTGCATAAGCAGCAGAGCGGCTAGTATTGCTACTATCAGATATGTTGCAAGCGGGTTCGCCCAATAAAACAATGATGTCATGCGTTCGTAATCCCCGATCACGAAGATGACCGAGCCAATTGCCAACACAGAAAGCGCAACGAGTGTCCACAGAACCCAGATAAACTTACGGGCTACCGCGTAACCCACCAGATCTCGCGCCACGACAAACACAACGATAGACTGCAGAAGTGGAATCATATATAAAAGGCTTTCGTAACGCGATATCGAAAGCGGCAGGGTCACCATCGACCACACCATCAACGCCACCAGTGACCATAGAATGGCACGCGGATAGGTGCTTACCTTGAGTGCCTGGTGACGAGATACAACGAGCCAGGCCACGAATAGCAGGCCAGACAATAGGCTATTCACAAGTAAGCCGATGGGCTCACGCCCCCCAAAAAACCAAGGGACCGTCACAAGTGCCAAAACGAGTACCGGCACAGCAAGATAGCGCGGCAAGATATTGAGCTGCAATGCTTCTACATCTGCGGCTTTTTTGCGCTTTTTGTTCATCGCCGACATTCTATGCTTGTAGCGACCGAAATGCAAGCGTCCCAGCCGCGCTAAATCGCTTGCGCTTATCTGTAAATGACGCTATGCTCGGACTATGTTTAGTGACTATCTTGAAGAGTTTCTCGACCACCTTGAAGTCGAGCGTGGCCGCAGTCTCAAGACAATTGAAAATTACTCCCACTACCTCAATCGCTTCTATGAGTTTGCTGGCGACATTAAGCCCGCCAAGATCACTACGAAGACCGTCGCTGACTGGCGTAAATGGCTCAATCGACACACCGGTGACGATGGGCGTACGGTAAGCCTGACGACAATCAATTATCACCTCATCGCCTTGCGAACCTTCTTGAAGTACCTCGCCAAACGCGACATCGCATCACTCGCCCCAGAGAAGATCGAGCTGGCTTCGACAAAGCGTCCACAAGTAGCCTTCCTCGAGGCTGAAGAGATTGGCCGCCTCATCTCGGCGGTTGTCGATGACACCGAGTCGAGTAAGCGCGATCGAGCTATGATGCTGCTCCTCTTCTCGGGCGGTTTGCGCGTCTCGGAGCTCGTCAGCATGGATCGCAAGCAGATCAATCTCAAATCTGGTGAGTTTACAATTCGTGGTAAGGGACAAAAGGACCGTCCAGTTTTTCTGACTGACGCAGCGAAGTCAGCACTCGCCGAATACCTCGCCAGCCGCAGCGACGATGAAGAACCGCTCTTCATACACTATTCTGGAGCCAGCACGAGCGGCAGCAAGGCGCCGACCCGGCTCACCACACGAAGCGTCCAGCGCATCGTCGAGAAGTATCGCATCAAAGCCGGCATCACCAAAAAAGTCACGCCGCACACTCTGCGCCATTCATTCGCTACAGACCTTATATCTCACGGCGCCGACCTTCGGAGCGTGCAAGAAATGCTCGGCCATGCCAACGTCGCCACCACTCAGGTCTACACCCACCTCACCAATCCCCACCTCAAAGAAGTCCACAAACAATTCCACTCAGATAATAAAAGCTAGGCGACCACGACCAGAGCAATCGTATATAGCGCTGCTAGTCGGTATCAAATGTCCCGCCAGTACACGCGTTTTTGCCGGCGTTCAGGTTTGCGACCAAGGCGCCATTAAATTGAGTGCGATCTGGTGCTCCGACATTATCCTTATACACGGTCATGGTCTTGCAGATCCCAGCTCCTGAGAAAACCGCGTTATCGAAGAGCCCATCGGCGACCGTTGGGACGATCTTCTTCTTCGCTACGACACGACGATAGTAGTTGCTACTCTTGGCGGTAACATCGATCGTGGCATAGCCGTCTGGCACAATAGCCTTTGTAAGCGTGCCGCCTGATTCATAATAGAGATTGAGCTTGTAGTGTGTCGCTGCATAGCGCGCCTGCAGACGCAGCACCATATTGCAGTCGCTTATGTCACAGCTCACGACCTGCGTAGAGCCGTCGCTTTTTGCATACTCCATCTTCATGAGATTCTGAAGTGCATATTTATTACTAGTACTTGTACCATCCGTGAAGTCTTTGGGCATCTTACAGCTATACCCTGCTGGACTTGCAGTCTGACACTTCGCATCAACGACGCTATTGAGATCGACATCATTGCGTGTAGACCAGTTTGAGAAATCAGTCACATTAGTGCCTGTTTCGAGCTCTGCTGGAGACAATAGCACACTGCGCACAGGTAGTGCCTTGCCATCGACCAACTTGTCAGTAGCGGGAATACCTGCTTTCGGGTACCATATGCCGGTCACCTGCATTACAGCAGCCCTGCCCTCCCATGCGCTAGAGGTTGGAAGCGCTTTATTCCCCTGTACAGCAGCGCCTATCGCGTTTGCGCTGTCGTAATCTGACTTATTCCACTCTAGTGACATGTATTTGATCGAAACCGCATTATTGCTCGCGTTTTTTGCTTTGCTCAGATCAATTGTCACCGCCTGATCCTTGTCGAGTCTACCTTCGACGGAGTTTGATTCGAGTGAGATTGTGCGACAGGTCCACGCAGCATTTGCGCTTGTGTCACCAATCTGGTGGGGGTCGCCTCCATCGCTCTGGTTGCAAGTCTTCTCGTTCTCAGCGAAACCAATATCATCGTTGAGCCGACGAACGGCATCCTCCACACCTGCCTGTGCGGCGTAGAGAGCCCGATTCGACTGATCGGTTGCAATCGACTGCTTCACTTCACGCGTAGCAATCGTAGTCAAGCCGACGAACAGTACGATCAGTACTGCTGAAATTGCCACGGTAGTCAGCAATGCTGCCGAACCCTGGTGACGAGCCCTCAAATATCGTTTCACTCGATGAACCATAACTAGTTTCATAGTACTACAATCTGGCGTGCCTGCAAACGCCTACAGGTGCTACTGGTGCACAACATGTGTTGTAAGCACAGTTGATGCAGCAAAGGTATCGGTATTCGCCGCATCAGGATCACACGGGTTACGTTCCCCATGTGAGACACGGACCGTCACCTTCCAGGTCTTCGGCTCGACTGCCTTACCCTCATTGGCATCTTCTATTGTAAATGCATCTGTACAGCTAGGTGAGACTGATGTTGACCAGACTGGCGATGGTACAAGTAGCTGATAGTCATTTAGTGAGCTGCAGGACTGAAGCCGCGCGAGGTGCGCCTTCCCATCACTCATCTGGAGCAGTGCATACCCACGATCGACACCCCCTCGATCATCTTTGAGACACGTCACGGTATTTGTACTAGCGCCAGTAGTAGTAAGTGGACCGTTCTTCACTTCTATTTCACTCGTGTGCCCAAGATCACGGGAGAGTACGCTTATCGCATCACGCGCCGCACTCTGGGTACGCGTCAGCCCCTGGGCGCGGTTGTAAAGTCCAAGGATATTGACGAAGCTTAGTGTCGCACCAAGTACCAAAGCCGATAAAAAAGCAATCGAAAACATCAGCTCGATAAGCGTGTAGCCGCGGCGGTTGGTGTGGGTTAATGTAGGTCTCTTCATCATCTTATTCCGTTGGCGCCAGTAGTTGTGTGGTAGCGATCAGTTGGCTATCTGGATTGCCATTTGCATCATTCCAGCTCACTTTCGCTTGCAAATCAACAGCCGCCACGCCCAAAGGATCACAATTATTCGGTGCTGCAGGCGGTACGGTTGGTGAAGCAGTTGATTCTCCCACGCAATACAGCCTTTTTGGTGTCACACTATATGTATAGCTGGTGCTGGCGTCTCCCGGGACGGTAAGGGCTTTGGGGCCATCCTCTATCTTCCACACGCAATCTTCGGTATTGTCACATTTTTCTATACGAACTTCTGGAACACTACCGGCCGGTGGGTAGAGCTTGCTTAGAAAAACATTCCAATCCATGCGTTCTTGATTTGTAGTTGAATCAGTCATATCTCGGAAGCCACGCAGACGCTCCAGCTGATCTTGCGCCACATACTGCGCCTGAGTGCGCTGATTTGCAGATACAGCAGTGCGCCATGCGCGCAAGGCTGAAGCATACGCCACCGTCAGCACCGAGCCGATAATCGCAAAAGCAAACAAGATCTCGATGAGCGTCATGCCGCGCGGCCGAGTGTGAGACGAGCTTCGCATCAGTGTGTCACCAGCCTATATGATGTATTTTTGAAGTTGAATACAATCTCAGCATGAAACCTCGGGTCGCTACCATTTTTCTCGACACTGACGAACTGCAAAACCAAACCGCAAGGTGAGCTTGCAGTTGCTCCCCCTGGTGTGGAGTGATCACCGCCCCAATTTGCGTAGTTTACAGACGGACCACCCGCTTGAAACTGATTAAATGCAACTGGCTCACGACGAAAGGTCACGGTTTGTGGAGGCCTAGGAATCTCAGGAAGAATATTATAGTTTGATAATACATCAGGATCATTGAGCTTCATGCAGTCCAAATTCTCCGAACCACGATACACGATACCATTCGGCAGGAAAGCATCAATCTTAGGGCTAAAGGTGTCTGCAGGCGCAATGCCATTAGGCAAGATTCCGGCATCATCATACTCCGCCATATAGAGCCCCGACACAATGTGTCGATCATTACTCGGATCGAGCGTGACAGCCGATGCAAATATCTGATGATTTGGAGGAAGCGGATTTGGAAGCTCATTCGTATTAATGCCAGTTTGCACGAGCTTGATCTGAGACTCGATCTGACGCACCCCATCATAGAACTGCGCGCTGGCCTGTGAGCTGTACCACATAAAAGACCCCGCCACGAGCAATGACGACAGCGCAAGAGTAATCGTAAGCTCGATCACAGTGAGCCCTGTAGGATAATACTGTCTCGGTGTAAGGCGTCCCATATCTCTTAGCAGTATACCACTTGTGCTTTGGTGTGGTCAGGTCTGAGCGCGGTCTATCCAAGCAAACGGAGATATAGATCCAGCAAACGATCCCCCCAGAAATACCCGACATACATACCGATAATCAAGAATGGCCCGAAGGCAATCACATCCTTGCGCGTCTTGAGCTTGAGCGCAATGAGCAAAATCCCGACAAACGCACCGATGAAATACGTGGCAAATATCCCTACAACCAGCTGCGACGGTGTCAGCATGAGCCCCATAAGCACCGCCAGACGAATATCGCCGTCCCCGATCCACTTCTCCCCCGATCCGTACCACATAAGTGTATAAAAGCCGCCAAAGAGCGCTGCTCCTATGAGTTGAGAAATCGCCAGACTCGACTCGTGATACCCAAACCAACGCACCAGTAGCCAGACGAGAGCCACGCCAATTGCCGGAAACATGAACTCGTCTGGAAGCTCTAGGTGTAGCCAATCATAGACGAAGGCGGCGATCATCAACGTCGTCACGATGACCCAAACGCCGAAGGTGGCAATCGAGCGCAGGTCAGTCGGATTGACAGAGACAAAGAGCCCGATCCAGGCACCTGCAGTCGCCAGCTCAACCAGCGGATACTGCCAGCTGATGCGCTTGTGACAGGTGCGGCACTTCCCGCGCAAAGCCATAAAGCTCAGCACCGGTATCAGCTCGTACCATGCCAGCTGGCGATGGCAGTGGGTGCACTTGCTCCTACCTTGTGAGACCTTCTTGCCATGCGCCATGCGCCAGATCCAGGCATTGAGAAAGCTGCCGATGAGGAGGCCATAGATACCGACGAGTACCGAGATAAGAATAAGCGGTGTCTGCATGCCTACCATCATACAATATCTCGGATGAGCTTCTGCACGCTCGTACTAAAAAAGGCCCGAAGACCTCATTTAGTAAGATATGCGAGAACTTACGGCCCTACTGAAGTGGATACTGAAGTGGATACCGTAACGCTACTATCGCCGGTATATGTATCACCTGATTCTAGGCATATGTTACCGACCTTATTCACACCAACTGACGTTAGCCAGATGGTGGTACGATCTGTTGAATTTTTACAGTCGATCACATTATCATTTGTGCTTAAGGTCATAGTTATGCCTTGCACTTTCAGATTCGTAACATACCCCCCGAGGTCATTCGCATGTGTCGGCTGATCTCCGCTGTGATTTCCGGCGTACGCCTGAGCTGCTGCAGTCACTTGGTTGACGAGATTCTTGCGAGCGTTGTCTCGCTGTGCACGCTGTGCTCCTTGTACGGCGAAGAATACACCTACCATGATCAAGGCAGCGATAGCCAGCACGATCACGACTTCGATCAGTGTAAAGCCTTTTCTTACTTTGTTGTTATTCATAATTGCTCATTCCTCCGAAATAAAAATGCGACCGATTAAATGCTTATGCTTATCATATCAAAACACCGATTGGCGTCAACCACTACAGCCCCCCGCCAACCAAGGCATACACTGGATACAGAATACCAAGGATGATGACCATCACCATGAAGCCAAGAAAGATAATGATAATCGGCTCGATAAGGGTTGAGATGTTCTTGATTAGCTGATCGACCTCGTTCTCATAGAAGGAAGCCAGCTTATCGAGCATCTCACCCATCGTGCCTGAGTCTTCGCCGACCTTGACCATCTGCCCGACCAGTGGCAAGAAATATTCTGTCTTGCCAAGCGCATCTGACAGGGCGCGCCCCGACTTCACTTGCTCTGCGACAACCCGTGTCTCAGCCTCAAGGATGAGATTATTCACACTATCACCGACCAGCTTAAGCGCCTCAAGGATTGGAATACCACTACTTGTGAGCCCACCAAGCGTGCGTGCGAAGCGAGACATATACATCTTCGTAAAAAGTTGGTTCATCGGCGGGAGGACCAATTTCGCGCGGTCCATCACCTTGCGCCCATTGTGTGACT
Organism: uncultured Candidatus Saccharibacteria bacterium; assembly: GCA_964391595.1. Classification (GTDB taxonomy): domain Bacteria; phylum Patescibacteriota; class Saccharimonadia; order CAILAD01; genus JADZGC01. The sequence goes on from CAYMMM010000002.1 coordinate 21,686, forward strand.
TGAAGTAGATATACAGACCATAGATCACAGCGGCAATCGCAGGGATGATAATCAACCAATACTTCCCGAAGATATCAGTGGTACTTATGATTACTTGAGTCAAAAACGGCAATGTTTTATTAAAGCTCTTATACAGCGCGGAAATCTGCGGCACCACACTCGAGAGCATATAAATGAGCACCCCGATGATAACTACCATAACTAGGGCTGGGTAGACCAAGGCGCCGCGGATCTTGGACAAGATCTCGGCTTCTTTCTCTATCTGATCAGCCAGTCGCAGCATAGTTGTATCAAGTGATCCGCTCGCTTCTCCAGCTTGCACCATAGCGACATAAATGTGGTTGAAGCAATCTGGATACTGTGCCAAAGCCTGCGAAAATGCCGTACCTCCCTCTACCGACTTGGAGATGCGAAAAATGATATTTTGCAGTTTTTTATTATCAACTTGCCCGAGCGTACTATTGAGCGCTGTGCCGACGGGCAATCCAGCCTTGATGAGCGTAGCCATCTGACGCGTAAAGATTACGCGAGCTTTGAGGGGCACATGCCCAGACGTCGCTCCTGCACCGAGTACGCTACCAGATTTTGGCTTGATCTCAACTGGATAGAGTTTTTGCTTCAGAAGCAACTTACCGGCTGCCATCTCGCTATCAGCCGAAATCAAGCCTTCAATCACGCGACCGGTGACAGTATCTTTGGCTTTGTAGCGATAATCAATCATTCGCGCCCCCTATCGCCGCATCAGACGATCAAATTCATCAAGATTCACCGCGTAGTACTTTGCTTCTTCGTAGCTGATCTTCCCTTCCTGGACGAGGTGCCCAAGCGTTGCATCCATGGATTGCATGCCAAACTCAGCACCCGTCTGAATCATGCCGTCTATTTGGTGAGTCTTGCCCTGTCGAATCACATTGCGCACAGCCGGAGTCACCATAAGGATTTCAGCTGCAGCCAGGCGTCCGCCGCCAATCATCGGCACCAGACGCTGCGCGACAATCCCTTGCAAGATACCGGAGAGCTGTATGCGAATCTGCTGCTGCTGGTGGGGTGGGAAGACATCGATCATACGATCAATTGAGCTAGCTGCGGAGTTGGTGTGCAATGTCGCGAGCACTAAGTGACCCGTCTCGGCCACTGTAATGGCGGTAGAGATGGTTTCGAGGTCGCGCATCTCACCGATCAAAACTACATCTGGGTCTTCGCGCAAAGCACTACGCAAAGCGGCCGCAAAGCTCGGTGTATCGAAGTGTACCTCACGCTGAACGACAATCGACTTCTTATGGTGGTGTTGGTATTCGATCGGGTCCTCGATAGTAATGATGTGCATTGCCTTCTCACGATTGATCTTGTCGACCATGGCAGCCAGTGACGTGCTCTTCCCGGAGCCCGTGGGCCCTGTCACAAGCACCAAGCCACGCGGAAACTCGGTCATTTTGTTGACGATCGCAGGTAAGCCTAGCTCTTCGACCGTACGAATCTTGTTTGGGATGAGACGGAATGCACTTGCGGGGTTCCCCTTCTCATGGAAGGCATTAACACGAAAGCGACCGAGATCACCATACGCAAATGAGAAGTCAATTTCTTTGTCGTGGGTATAGATTTCTTTTTGATCGTCGTCGAGCAAGCCAAAAATTATTGAGTCAATATCATCGGCGCTCAGCTCTTTGCTGCTTCGTATCGGAGTAAGCGCTCCATCTACGCGCAGCATGGCGGGCAAACCCACTTGCAAATGTATATCAGATGCATCACGGCGAATCACTTCTTCTAGGTAGGGCTCGATCGAGGCGTTCCCCCCGCTCGAACGAATATTGTGCACTTGATCAGCCTCAGATACAGCTGGAGCGTTCTTAGAGTCTGGGAGCATTTCATTACCCATCTCTGCTGGCGAGCTCGCAGAAGATACTGATGGTGCAGAGGTAGCACTAGTGCTAATATTCGCGCTGTTCTGCTGAGGTGATGGCGGCAGTGAGGGAGGCATGGACAAGTCCTCGTCATCGAGACCAGTAGAAGGCATGATGATTGGGTTCGCCTGGGCGTCAGCAGAGCCTGTAGCTACGGCTGGCGCTATATTCTCTACCATTGGCTGAGCCGCCGAGGGAACTGCTTGATTCGAGGTGGCAAGAGGGTTTTGCGCACTCACTATACCCGCTGTCGTCAAACCATCCGTCGCACTGGATGGCGCCGACGGCATACTCCCAGCTTGCAGAGGCTGAGGCGCTGCGGGGGGCATAGATGGGGTTGTGTTCGTTGGGGGCATACGTATTGGTAGATTCGTTGTGTTGTCGCTCTTCTGCGACTTAATATTCAGTAGCGACGCGCGATACTTCCTCGATAGTCGAGATCCCAGTCAGGGCCTTAAGGAAGCCGTCTTGTTGCATTGTAAGCATGCCATCCTTCACTGCCTGATCCTGAATCTCGGTCGTTGTAGCATGTGAGAGCAAGAGCTTCTCCATAGCTGGGTTCATATTGTAGACCTCAAAGATCCCAATGCGACCAGCGTAGCCGTCCTTACAATCGCTACAGCCTTCCCCCTTATATAAAGTATAAGCGGTTTCACTGTATAAGGGCAAACCTTCGTACCCATACTCCTGAGCCTTGGCCTTCAATTCCGCATTAGTCTTTGGTAGGAAGCCACCGATCACTTTGTTGATCATCTGGATAGCTGCGGGCGATGCGGCATACGGCTTCTTACACTTCTGGCAGACCTGCCGAACCAAACGCTGCCCGATGACGGTGTTTACCGTAGAAGCGATCAGGAAGGGCTCGATCTTCATGTCGAGAAGGCGCGGCAACACACCAGACGCGGAGTTGGTATGCAATGTCGAGAGTACAGTATGTCCTGTGAGTGCCGCTTGCACAGCAAGGTCGGCCGTCTCGGAGTCACGGATCTCCCCTACCAACACAACATTTGGATCTTGTCGCAAGATCGAACGTAACCCATTCGCGAAGGTTAGGCCCACGGCGGTATTCACTTGAATTTGGTTGATCCCCTCCATCTTGTACTCCACCGGATCTTCAAGAGTCACAATGTTGAGCGTCACACTCTTGATAGCCTGTACAACCGCGTAGAGTGTGGTCGACTTACCTGAGCCAGTCGGACCAGTCGAAAGGATCATGCCGTGGGGCTTGTGCATTCCTTCCTGGATCAATCTCAGACTCAGCCCGCGAAAGCCAAGTACATCGAGCGTGATCTGGTGAGCATTTTTGTCCAAGATACGAATAACGACTTGCTCACCGTATGTGATTGGGGCGATTGCAATACGAAGATCCACCTCTCGCCCTTCATACATGTAGATCGCTTGACCATCCTGGGTCATGCGATGCTCATCGATCTTGAGGTTCGACAAGATTTTGATACGTGAAATGAGTGCTGCTTCAGTAGACTTTGGAAGCGTCATTACCTCTTGTAGCAGCCCGTCGACGCGAAAACGAATCTTCAGCTCATGCTGACGTGGCTCGACGTGAATATCGGAAGCCTTTGAGTTAATCGCGTACTCGAGAATAGTATTGAGCGCACGGGTAATTGGCGCGTCTTGAACGATATCCTGAGAAGCCTTAGTTTGCTGTGTGGCCTTCGTGGCAGCTGCTTCGTCTTTGTCGGCCAGCGCGACATCCTTCAATACATCTGCGACTTCCTTGCTATACCGCTCCGTGTACATACCGAGGACATGATTAATGCCCGCTTCAGAGGCGATGTATGTTGTAATCGGATAGCCAGATTTGCGTGAGATAAAATCAATCACCTGTAGGTTGGTCGGATCAAGCATCGCGACATTGAGCGTACCATTTGAGATGCCAAAAGGTACCGCCATATATTCTCGGGCTGTCTCAAGCGGCATAAGCTCGGTGAGCTTTTTATCAATCGCCTTATCGAGATGTAAGAGATCGGCAAATGGGATCTTCTTAGCAATGGCGATCATCTTCACGGAGTCTTCTTCGTTGATCGCCTTCATGTCTAGCAACACTTGAAGTAAACCACGATTTTCTTTGACTGCGCGCAGTTTTGCAATCTCAAGCACATCCGGCTGCACGAGCTTGCCTTTTGTGATCAGAGTCTCGATTTGGCGCTGATTATCTAGCGTCAGCATGCCACCCCCTACTGCCCAAAGATATTTTTATTGCCACCACATTTGTCTGGCTTGTCGATACACTTCTGTGGCGTAGAGTAGTCATTGAGGAGCTTGATGTCTTTGAGCTTATCGGCAGCGGTAGGCTTCGACGTACTTGCCTGATCGAGCGGAATCTTCACTGGACGAGGCACACTAACCTTAATACCACTATCTTGTGGTGCTGGCGCTAGCTGTGAATACAGAAGCACACCGGCAGCCACGAAGATCGCAATAGCTACAACCAGTCCAATCATATCGCGACGCTTCATTACTTCGCGCCCTCCGGATTTTTCTGATATTCACTCAACAATACCGATGAGTCTGTGATGCTCGGTTTGGCCTTGTAGTACAACTTGTAGGTCATATCGAGTGTCAACGCATTACCACTCCCAGACAATTTGAGATTTGAAAAATCAAACACACGCTGCGAAGACTCGATTGCTTTCAGGAAATTCTTGATCTGTTCATACGTACCCGTAGATTTGAAGCTTAACTGGAAAGACTCTGCCTTCGTGCTCGTGGGAATAGTACTCGAGCTACCCGTAGCGGCCGTACGAGTCTCCTTGGATACATTATCAATCTGTACCAATGTCTGCGTCTGAAGCTTTTGGAAAATCGTCAGGATCGTACCTAGGTCATCTGTAGCGGGCAATACGCGCTCTGTTATGCGTGAAAAATCAGATACACCGCTCGAGTCTGCGACCTTGATCTTGTTGAGCTCTGGCTCTGCCTTAGCGAGCATGTCTATCTTTGTTTTTGACAACGAGATCTGAATGTCTTGAGCTTTTATCTCGTTAGACTTGAGTATATTCGCCTGTGCTAGCTGATACACGAAGTATCCGCCGATAAGCACAATCAGTGTGGTCGCAGTGATCATGATAATCAAGAAATTACGCATCGTAGTCTGCTGTGACTGCGTCATCTTGGTCTCAGGAACCTGTATCTTACGCGAAGATTCTGAAGCTTTTGGTGCCATACCTACGATCCCTGCCCCGTGTTCTTTGCATCATTGCGAAACTTCTGTACTAAGTCCTTGTCTACCGTAAAACTCACATTAAACTCTTTTTGATCACCGCTTGCTCGATTCTTTCGACTAGAAACTGAGTCAATTTTTACGTTTGTAAAGACTTGCTTGAGATCAAGACCTTGTACGCTACGTTCTTTAAACGTGTTGTATGTGTTAAGTGCACTACCGAAGAGGGCTACGGTATTGAAATCTGGTGCAGTAACTACTGCCTTGACCTGATACCCTGGATCTACCGATAATGACGTCATCTTCACGTCCTTTGGCAGCGAGTCAGTTAGGCGATCAAAAAGCTGACTGATCAAGATTCGGTTATTACTGACGTCGTATGAAGCATCCAGCGATTCATTAAACCACGCCACATCTTGCTCAGTAGCCTGCTTGGCTGCTATGTCTTTTTTCAATGACTCGATCGTTGTGTTATTCGTGTTGTACTGCAAAGTACGCGTACCTAGGAGCAACAGTAGAATGATAATCGAAGCACCGACGCTCGTCATAATCAGCCCACAAATAACCGTAATCAACCTTCGTGTTTGCTGATTTTTGAGCTTGAGTATACGTGCTTCTGGGAGAAGGTTTACACGCAACGACATATCACACCATATTCCTTAGAGCGAGACCGACAGCAGTCGAATACGACAGGGCCATACCTGCAAGCCGATCGGTAAAGTCACGTGAGTAGCTGATCTTCTGCCAAGGGTTCCCCATCTCTACAGCTAAGCCGATTGCGTTAGCAAGATACACCGGCAGCTCTGGCATGGCAGCTGGCCCGCCAGTAATCACGATTTTCTCGATCTTGCCAGGATTGCCTTGACTGTAGAAGAAGTCAACGGACTTGCGAATCTCATCTACGACGTTATCGATGAGTGGTTTCATAGCCCGGAAGACTTGCCCCTCGAGCTTCGTTTGCGTCATGCCAAACTTACGTACGAACTGCTCGGCCTGAACTTCATCGAGCCCAAGGTTTTGTGCCGTCACACGTATGAGTGACTTGGCACCAATATTGACCGAGCGAATAAGTCCTGTCACACCCTTCGAAACGAGGGCTATATCGGTCGTCAGCGACGTGAAATCCACGACAACCACATCCATATCTGCGGCTGGCACCATAGCCCGAGCCTGAGCGATAGCATTCACATCGAGTGCCATGAGCTCGAGACCAGCCGACTGGAAGATCCCGAGATACTTATTTGCTACTACGGTTGGTGTTGCAACCAGGAGCACGTCGATCTCTGGCACAGTCTTGTCTTGTGTAATCTTCGTAAAATCTAACTTCACTTGATCGAGCGGCATAGGGATGTATTTATCCGCCTGATACCGAATTGAGTGTGCGATCTCTTGCTCGGTCATCTGAGGCATCTTGATGATGCTCGCAAAGACCTTACTCGCAGGTAGACCGGCGACAACATTCTTTGTGCTGACACGTGCGTCACTGGACAATTGCTTCACAGCAGCAGCTACCCGCTCGAGGTCAGCAGGCGCATCAGAGCTCAAAATACCCTGTGGCAATTCAATATCACCGTACGTTACTAACGTAGGTTTATCATGGATATGCTTGAGCTCAACGAGACGAATCCCGGAGTTCCCGAGATCGACACCAAAGTAATGTTCGTCTTCTGTGAATACTTGCATATTGGTTATGGATAATTCCTTCTTAATTTTACCATAACTACTTTGTAGAATACGTGCTTATCACACAAAGATTTGAGTGAAATATGATGTCGTTGCCTAGCTAGAACTTCGGCGTGAAGTTACCCTGTAGATAGAAGAGAGAGCCCGAATTACCATCTGGAAGCAGGTCGAATCCTGGAGGGGTGGTGATGAGATTCACGCCATTGCCAATGATCTCCTCAGCGGGACCACCATAATATTTATCGGCAGACTGGTAGTCAAAATTAGGGTCTGAGATACCACGCGCCTGTTGATACTCAAAGTGATTCCGTCCGAGTTCGAAGCCGCCAATCGCATACAAACCACCACGCACCACAAGCTTCTCGCTACACTTTTGTGCTGCATCCTTATCGGTCGTACCAGTTGATGCCGGATACACATCACAGGTCTTAATCTTGCCTGTTGCGAAGATCATCGCATCCAACTCGGTCACAGCAGAGCTGATAGTTACATCTCCATTGACGATGATGCCAAAGGCCGGGAATTGCTGTGTGAGACTGGCGAGGTCATTCGCGCCCCCACCGGGACTGCTGACAATGTTCGCATTGATGGTGAGATTACCCTCATGCACAAGCGAGACCTTGCCTTTTTTGATCGTCCAGTTTCCGCCGCCAGTTGGCTGCTTGAGCGTACCGCCGTTAGCCTGCAGTATTACATCACAGTAGCCTCCTTTGGGGTCGCTAACCGTGTAGTCACCCGTGGGCTTCATCTGACTGGTGATATCGGCGGGAGCAACCACACTGGTGCGGCGGGCTGCACTAGCAGCACCTGCATCGATACAGCTAGGATTCGAATCAATGAACGCCTGTATCTTGCTGAAGTATTGCTTACTTTGACTCTGATCCAGTGCCATAGCATACGCACCAAAGCTCTGGGCGCATTCATCACTCGTATCTTGACCAAACACATATGCATTTGAGCTACAGAAATCACTTCCACCGACGACAGACATCACCAGATACGTTGCGTCTTTTACTGGATCATCAACTTTTCGTGTGCCTCTCGATCCAAGGGTTTGTCCTTCGATTTTGCCGAGCGCTGCTACCGAGCCATTCTGCACGCGTAGCCATGGATGGTACGCATATCGCAATGTCGGTGTGATTGGATTACCGCTCGTATTACAAGTTTCACCAAATGGTGTCACAGTCCCGTCTTGAGCGATAAATGCCATGCGCCAGGTAATCGGCACATTCACAAGTACGGCGTTCGCCTTCGGTTTCAAGCTTACCGTAAACTCTTTAGCATTACCGTTCGTTATCACCTCTTTATCACCGAGACTACCTCCGGAAGGCTTACCTTGGTCATCCACTACCCAGTAGTCTGTACTCTTACCAGTCAAGATGAGAGCGTGCTCACCTGTCGTGTAACCATCCGGGAGGACACCATTACGCCACTGCGAATCCCCTGTATTATTCATCGTCATCTTTACATCTATCGATGTATCGGCATCACCAAGCTCGTCTGGGAAGGCGGCAGCAAGTGAAGTCGCACCGCAGGTAGCTGCATTGGCACATTGATGTGAATATGGAGTAGCAATGCGGAAGACCTCCTGTCCGGCGTCGTTCCTTACAATCAAGTATACTGTGCGAGAAAGGCCGTCTCGTGCAGGTGCAGGGATTGTCGCGTTGACAGCACCACTCTGCAAGCCTGACGCAACTACTATATCCTGGTCTTTCTGATTTAAAATAATATCGACTTTCACTCCATCAGGAACCTTGAGGGTGCCCTTCAAAGTGTCGCAAGTGACTGAAGCGGTAGACGAGAAGCCTATGTCTGGGTCTAGGACCATAAATGTTCGATATGATCTATTTGGCTCTACCGAAATCGCTGCCGTCAGGTCAGACGTAGCAGTGACGGGCTTCGAAGCAGCACAACCATCATCGGCCGCATTGATGTCACAGACAATTGTCCCATATGGCTTGAACCCATCCGGAACCTTTGTCATAGAGGTCTTATAATCTCCATAATACAAGTCACCCTTGACCAAGCTATTCGCTGCGCCTGTAGGAGCGCCTGAAGCACTCGTTGCGTAATTTGTACGCGTACCATCTGCATTCAAGTGATCCTTGAGAGCTCCACCTGGCCCAGTTCGACTAATAGACACTGTGCCCGCTCGACATAAAGCTTGTACGTATGCCTTGTCAGAGCTGCAAGGATTGATCATGGTGCCATCCTTAGGGTTGCGAATATATACCGCTGTACTTACAGTGGAAGGCCTCGGCGCATATAGCCATCGTGTTTCGACAGTGGTTCCGGGATACATCACCGGTATGTCGTATACACGATCACCCGATGTGGTACCTCCAACAGATCCGTCTAGCGCACGGTAGAGACCAGTATACCCATCTTGTGTCCAATCATCAGTATCATCAGCCACCATACGGTTGGTTTTGGTCGGATCTACATTGTAGAAGAAGTATGGGTTTGAAGTACTTACTGCAGCACCGAGATGCACGCCGGCGTCAGTAAACTCACCCGCTGGTGGAAGAGAGCCATCTGGCTTGCGTTCCACCTTATAACCATTGACCGAGGTCGACGCAGTATTTGACTCTACGAATTCGAAGTATATAAATGACTCAACGCCGTTCTTTGCATATATTTCTACAGCCTTACCATCGAAACCATAGTCCTTGTCCGAGCGACCCCCTGACTGGAAATGCCAGTATCCTATCCAGTGTCCCTTCTTTGTACTACCTCCATATGATATCTCAGTACTACTCCCGGCAACGCTTACATTCAGCTTAAACTCACCGAGCGGAATACCCTGAGAGTCACCACACCATACCAACTGACTGTACGATCGATAGCCAAAGTCACCGCGTTTAAATACATCTCCCGCGGTTCCCTCATTGGTCTTGAATACGATAGAGTTCGTCGTAGGATTTCCGCCTCCCGGTGACAAGTTATGACCATTGTAAGGGGAGTTCGCTATAGGAATGTCTGGGCCATTTGACGGCGTGCGCGGCACTACCTTTACCGTTACATCTAGGTCTTTAATCGGGTGTAATTTACCCGAGAGATCCTGGTAGCCTAGGCCTACGCTCAGGTCAGCCGGATTGCTTGCCGAAGCATGATGTGTGCCCAAGATAAGTGACGCTACGAGACTCAAGCCGGCTATATAAGTGAATCGCATCAGTCGTTTCATACCGCTTATCCCTTCGCCAATGCTAATTGCAGTGTATAATAATCTGCCACGGCCTGTCCGCGCAACAACGTGGTCAGCTTCACGAAGACATAACCAACCTGGCGCTGCTTCCCGCTTGCCGGGTAGCCAGGATCAGCCTGAATTGTCCCAATCGACGTAATGCCGAGTTGGTTTTGTGCTTGGAGGAATGCATCTAGAGAGCTGCCACGGCCATCATCATTGATTGGGATTCCACTAGAGAGTGAGGTCTTGTACAGTGCAGAGCCGTTTGCCTCATCATAGAGCTGCAAACGATTGTCTGCCTCTAGTGCGTTCACTATCGCATCTTCAGTTATCTCGCCCTTCTGCAATTTTGTACGATATTCGTTTGCCTTTGATTCAGCGTAAGCCTTGTCTTCGGCCAATGCATTTGCATCCCCCCATCCAGCTATGTTTTCCTCAGGTAGCTTGTTGACAATCGTACGGCCGTACCAGAAATAAAACACATACCCCTCGTAGTAGCCAGTAGTCTTAATGAGCTCGAGCTTCTTGTCGATAATCGCGTTATAGGCCTGTACTACTTGTTCTCTTGTGGGTGACACGCCTATAAACTGAGTAAACTGGTTCAGATCCTCTTGTGTCGGTGCAAATCCTGCGACATATGCTGCCATATACTTGGGACCGATGTCGGCACGGACCTTTGCTCGATCATCCTCGGTCAACGAAGCTACAGGCGCGCTCGAATTAAATGCATCGACGGCCTTCTGTTTGGTATTCTCATCTGAAAGCGTTGGCTTCTCTTGGCCATTGATCGTCGTTGGCTTGCGAGTGAAGTACAAGTAGCCAGCACTAATCACGCCGATGAGCAGCACCGGTATCAGGACGAATTTCAGCAGCTTAGCAAACAAGCCACCTCGACCCTTCCCCACGTCGCCAGTAGCAGTACGACTACGATAAGACTTCGTTTCTGGCGTTTCCTTCCGGGATAGCACTTGTGATGGACGCACAATAGAGCCGGGCTTAGCTGGCTTCGGATCTCCGTCCTTCTTTGTGCTCAGACTATCAATCGTGCGGGGCATATTTTTTCCACGTCATAATACTTACGTCTATCTTAGCGTGGAGCTATATCGAGCGCAAGCACTTTGACTCCTTCATCGTAGGACAAATGAACACCTGACAATGCTCGCTGCCATCTGGTACAATAACCAGATGAGTAACCTCAGCATCGGTATCGTCGGTCTTCCAAATGTCGGCAAATCGACTCTCTTCAACGCCCTCACCAAATCTGACATTTTGGCAGCTAATTACCCTTTTGCGACCATTGAACCAAATGTTGGAATAGTGCCGTTGCCGGATGATCGTCTCGAAAAGCTCGCCGATGTCGCACATGCCGCCAAAATTGTGCCTGCACCCGTGAGCTTCACAGACATCGCTGGTATTGTGAAGGGAGCTTCAGAAGGAGCCGGTCTTGGCAATAAGTTCTTAAGCCACATCCGTGAGTGCGGAGCTATCGTGCAGGTCGTGCGTGCTTTCGAGAACGACGATATCATCCACGTCGACAATTCGATCGACCCAATGCGCGACATCGACACCATCAAGACTGAGCTAATCCTGGCTGATCTCAGTACAATCGACAAGGCGATTCCTCGCTATGAGAAGGAATCAAAAAACTCACCCGAAGCCAAGCTAGCCGTCGGCGAGTTGCAATCTCTCCGCGCAGCTCTCGATAGTGGTAAGCTCGCGATTAGTCAGTACGCCGAAGAGGTTCCACAAACCGTGCGGGAGCTTCAGCTCTTGACCGCCAAACCTTTCATATATGTCATCAATGTCGACGAAGCTGGACTGAATGACACCTCCAAACATCAAGAACTCATAGCCAGCGTCGCCCCTATCCCAGCGATCGTACTTTGCGCTGAGCTCGAATCACAGCTCAAAGACATGACGCGCGAAGAGGCACGTGAGCTCTTGTCGGAGTATGGACAGACCGAATCAGGTCTCGAAAAACTCGCGCATCTTGGGTTTGCGACACTAGGTCTCCAGACGTACTTCACTGCCGGCGAGATGGAAGCAAAGGCCTGGGTGATTCCGCAAGGTGCTACCGCTCCTGAGGCAGCCGGTGTCATCCACACGGACTTCGAAAAAGGATTTATTAAGGCTGAAGTTGTCGGTTATGAAGATTTCGTGACACTTGGCGGCTGGACCGGTGCGCGTGAGGCCGGCAAGGCGCGACTCGAAGGTCGCGACTATATCATGCAAGATGGCGACGTCGTGCTGTTTAAGTTTAACGTGTAAAAAATCTATCTTTGACCTTGCGGCAAACCAATTTCACCCTGCAAGCCATACATCCTGTCACCCTGCACAGTAATCCCGTGCACCCTGGCCGCGAGTCTCGTACCATCCCTTAGTTGGTCAATGAAATCTCCCTCAACGGCATACACCATCGGCGAAAAGACCGTCTCTCCCTGACTATTCCATGAGAAAGAGTTGTATGGATCGTAAATGACCTGACCCTCCTCGTCCTCAAGAAGAATATAGCCATGCCCTGCTAGATAATCACTCCCGATATCTGCCATACCGCCAGATATATATTTCGATTTGATACCACAGGCTTGAAAAACTTGCTGAGCCACCACGCTAATCTCAGTGCACTTCCCGCATTGTTTTTCTACAACGTCCGAGATAGACCGCGCATGTTTTGCTTTGTAATATGTACTTCGCAATCGATTTCGGTTCGGGTTATTACCCAGTCCCCTTTTTCCTAAAGCAGCATTCACTGCCATGATTTCTGCCATCAACTTCGGAGTCACTTTTCCAGCTATATTTAATACCGGAACTATCGTCTCGACATATTCTTGTATCGATTCAGGGGTTACGTCATCAGCTATATCACTTGCGAGGCCTTCGGTGTCAATTACCATATATGCAAGTTCGTCCTGCCGAAACAAGCCCTGGGCAGTAGGGATAATGTGTCCGTCGACTAGTTTATGAGTAGTAAAATTTACGCTATTGACTGAGGGGGTAAATTCGGTCAAGTCGATAGATGGAACGATCGGCTCGCTGTCGGCTTCCCCCGTTTCGCGCTCGGCATGATTGGTCATACACGAAGTATAGCTTATATATATGTGCTAAATAACTCACTACCATGTAGCACCCAATTAACTCAATGGAGAAAGATATACGAAAGCCCAGTCCGAAGACCGGGCATAGTTTAGCGCTGCAACTGAGCGCAAATTTCACGAAGCAGTTCGATCGATACGACATCCTCCATATCACGCTGATGGTGATTTCCGAACTCAGGATCATCGAAGACCTTATCCCCGATACGAACCGGGTGCGCATATCTGGGTCGCACATGCCAATGTACATGTGGTAGGGGTCGACTCACTCGGTATGCGTTGTTCATCAACGCCATCCACGTCACATGTGTTGCGTCGAGATTTTGCTTGGCAGCTTTTTCGTAGCGCCGGATTACTTCCCAGAGTTCCTTGAACTCAGCCGTACTGAGGCCTGACAGCTCAGGCACGTGCCGCAAAGACGTTACATATGCCCTACCGAGATAGTACTGGTCGGGAGCCAAACTGACTCGCCACGACGCAGTCTCAAATACCACAACCTGCTCATCTGCCGCCAAGACAGCACAGATATCACAGCCAGCAACTTTTCTGGTATCCAAGGTACTTTCCTTTACTCTAGAGAACGGATTGCATTATACTATCGAGCCTTGAGCTGCAGCAAAGATAAGGACTTTGAAACTAGGGCTTCTGTATCCTCAGTCAAACACTAGGTGGTGTTCGTTCCCCGCAGCATAACCTTCAATTGCTTAGCGTGCCTCGTGCTGCTGCATCTAAGAACGCCTGACTGGCAGCATCATCGAGCAGCCAAGGCGCCTCAGGCTTCACGCCAACTTGAGCACATGCTGTAACAAAAGCCTTTCGCTTATCACTACCCGCATTGATGGCCTCCTCATACGTTGCACCAAGCCTTGCCATACGTACAGAGTGACTTAATCTCTTTACGCCGCGCGCACTGGGTTCTTGTACCATCCCTATGTGCTCAACAGGTATACTCCCATCCGCAGGAGACTGAAACACCCGTGGCACCTCATTCCACATTGTCTGCGGGAATCTTCCGCCGTGGTACAGTGTCGTAATTATCTCGATAATCCTGTCTGGTTGCGTAGTATAAATATCCGGTGCGTCGTAACCGTGATCCATCACCTTCCAGGCGATGTCGATACCGGTCGCAGTTGCTGCAACTATGAGCTGCTTGAGGAATGCCTGTTGATACTGAGGAGTCTCTCCACTCTCTCTAGTATGGTCGGCAAGTGAGAGATAGAACTTCGTGCGAGCAAGCTTTTGTTCTGGGGTGAATTCGGGAGGATCTTCGTCTTGGCTATACAAAATACTTGCTTCTGATCCAATACCGACATGGAATGATTTTACTTTTCTCACCCCAGCATTTCGTAGAGATTCAGCAAGCTCTAGTTCGTTGACTACGATGCTGCCAGTACGCATTGAGTAATCGCCAGACATATACGCCTCGAGACTCATCCCTGCTTCGCGGGCTGCTAGCTCGTAGCCATCGATCTCCGCTAGACGTGCTGTGATTTCACGCTCGCGAAGAAGATCACCCCGAAGCTCTGACCGTGCTGCTGAGTCAATGCTATCTTGCGACTCTCCTTCTCTCCCACCAACTATTACCATATCCATACTCTACCACAGCAACAAGGCTGATCTGTGCTGGCACCTAGTTCGTGATTACTTCAAACGTTCGAGGTAGGCGCCAGTACGCGTATCTACTTTCACCATGTCGCCTGCCTTAATGAAGAGCGGCGCTTGTACTTCGATGCCAGTCTCGAGCTTCACAGCCTTAGTAGCACCAGCAGCCGAGTTACCCTTGTCAGAGCCTGGTGCCTCCACTACCTTCAGTGGGACATTCTTCGGCCACTCAAAGCCGATGATTTGACCCTGGAAGAGATAGCCTTCGATCTCACCACCCTCTACGATGTACTTCGGCAGATCAGCATCTACCTTAGTTGAAACTTCATGCGTCTCATACGACTCCATGTCCATAAGCGAGTGAATATCACCCTGCGTGTACAGATACTGGAGCTTCACGCGCTGTAAGTCAGCAGGCTTCACGCGCTCATCATTACGAAACGTGCGGTCAATTACCCCGCCGGTGATGAGATTCTTAAGCTTAGTATTCACGATTGACCCGCCACGTCCCATTTGCTTCTGGGCGTAATCTACTACCTTATATGGCGCGCCATCAATCTCTATCAGAGTGTCTTTGCGTAAATCAGTTGGTCCGTACATATCTTATAGGTCTCCTATATTACTCAGGAGGCACGTAAGCTTGGATGAGCCGCAAGGCAGCGGCGAGAATCGCAGCGGAGCTTACTAGTTGTAAGTAGAGCGAGACTCACAGACCGCTAACGAAGCGGCTCGCCAAGATCGCGTGCCGATTATTTGACGACGAATGGAAGCAGCGCCAAGTGTCTAGCCCGCTTCAAAGCCTGAGCCAGCAAACGCTGATGTTTCATAGAAGCGCCAGTACGCTTGCGACCTTCGATCTTGCCAACGCTATTTACGTAACGCTGCAAAAGCTTGACGTCTTTGTAGTCGATGACTTCGATGTCTTCGCTATACAGACGGTTTTGTTTACGAAATTCTGCCATGTTTCTATACTATCCTTTCATGATCCCTAGAATGGGATGTCATCCAAATTAATCTCATCATCACCCATATCTTCTATCTCCGGTGCGCTCTTTCCAGCCTTTTTCGCCACTGGCGCGTCGCTCGAACCACCGCCATCACCAGGTCCGCCAATAAAGTTTATATCGGTTGCAACGATTTCGGTGCGTGAACGCTTACCGCCATCCTGAGCTTCCCACTGACGGGTCTGCAGACGACCGACGATGAGTGCGCGTCTGCCTTTGGTCAAATATTGACTCACTAGCTCACCAAGTTTGCCCCAAGCTACAACATCATGGTATTCAACCGCATCTTTACGGTCTCCACTCTGTGGATCTTGCCAGCTGCGGTTTGTGGCGATCGCAAAACTTGCCACCGATTGACCCGAAGGTGTAGTGCGCAGTTCAGGGTCTCGCGTCAGATTACCCATGATGATTGCTTGATTGAAGTCCTTAGCCATAGTTTACTGTTCCCTTTCTTCTACTCAATTATTATTGTTCTGCGTCGGCTACTTTGTCTTGCGTTTCTTCTACGTCTTCTGACTTTTTGGACTTTGCAGAGACCTTCTTCGAGCCATCCGACTTGGGCTTCTGGATAGTCTTGATGTCTTCAAGAGATACTACCAAGTAGCGCATCACTTCATCCGTAATACGCAGGGTATTATCGAGCGATTGAACCTGACTCGGATCAATCTTCACCTGAAAGAATACATAGATTCCCCAGTCTTGTTTTTTGATCTTGTAAGCTAGCTTGCGCTTACCCCAGTTGTCTTTTTTCTCAATCTCGCCACCGAGCCCAGTAATTATGGTCTCGACTTTAGTAATTGCACGCTCGACATCTATCTCGAGGTCAGGGTGCAACACTACTGCAACTTCATATTGTCGCATGTATATCCTTTCTTCGGTTCCCTACAGACTTACGCCTATAGCTTCACTGGAATTCTTTACGATTCCAGTAAAAAGGTTACTTATTTGATCTAACAATACCGTAATTGTACCGAAAATACATCTGTACGTCAAGCAGGATAATTAGGGGTATAATGCAGGCTATGCACTGTCTGGCCAGCAAATTGCTCAACTCATGGATGATGGACCGAGATAGCGAACAAACACCCCTCATCGGCCTTATAGAAGAAATTGTTCTCGATCCAGAAACTTTGAAGGTTGCCCTCTTTGGCCTCGGTGTTGGCCGAGGACGAACTAAGTTTTTTGTACGCAGCGATCAGACACACTTCGATCGCACCAGCGGAATGATGCAAACGCATTTCGATGCTGTTGGTGAAACAGATGACTTCATTCGCGAACACGACATCTTGCGCACGCACTGCACACTAATCGGTTATCGAGTAGCAGACGAAACGGGACGGTATCTGGGTTCTGTCCGCGACTACAGTCTCACCTCACAGCTCTTTCAAGTTGAACGTCTCTACATTACTTCACCCTTCTGGAAAAGACTTCGTACCCCGCAGCTCATCATTGCGCGCACCCAAGTTCTCGAGGTAATACCAGCAAAAAAACTTGTGCAGATCAAAAACATTAAGCCTGCCCAGCGGAGTCGTGCTAGCCAAGCAATACCCGCTTAAAATCTGTTGTCATAAATACTACAATGTTCGGTTCTTGTCTGCTTGTGCTTACTTTGTCGCTCACCTATGATTGATACAGAAAAAGGAGGGTTGTGGGCTTGGTTACAGTAGCACTCTGGCTAGTTGCCATCGCCGTCTGCGTTCGCGCAGTTGTGGTGTCACGCTAGACAAAATAGAACGATAAAACGAGACAGAAAGATAGAGAACGCACCACATAGTGGTTATCCATTGTCTTCTAAGACTTGCTTTATGTCTGAGTAGCGAAATCCCTTGCGAAGCAAGTATTGAATGAGTTTTTCAGGCGCCGGATATTGCTGGCGCTTTTTTTGTACCAATCGTGCTATCTGGCTCTTGGTTTCTTCGCCCCCTATATGAGCAAGTGCCTCTTGGATAGTACTGGAGTTTATATTTTTCTTCATCAACTCAACTCGTATGGTGGCTAGTGAACGATTTTGATCCATCCGCATGCGTATCCACCGATTCGTAAAATCTTCATCATCAAGATACTTTTCATCAGTGAGTTTCTTGATGATTGATTGTATAACGCTTGAGGAAAATTCTTTCTTGCGCAGATAGTCACTCAACTCACCAGTGCTACGGATGCGATATGACAAGTAGCGCAGGCTCGAGGCATAAGCTTTAGCTTCGATGGATTGAGTCTTGAGTGATTCGATGTCCTCGGCAGAAAGCTCATCCCCCACATGCAATCCCCGAGCAGCAACCTGGAAGTCCGAAAGCCCGCAGACGAACTCCCCATCCACCATCACATTGATATAGCTAGCACGTCTCTGTGGTTTAAGATCGGTAATTGTTGGCACAGAAAGCCCTTTCAGTGCACCCCACTCATTTCCCTGCTTTGGCAAGCTCACGAATTTGCTTATCAAGCTCCGATACAACCTTTGGATGTTCATCCAAGAAGGATTTTGCAGCCTCACGCCCCTGCCCAATCTTTTCGTCCTTATAGGAGAACCAGGAGCCGGCCTTTTGAATCAGCTCGTATTTCACGGCAAGATCAATCATATCTCCAGATTTTGATATACCTTGGTTAAACATAATGTCAAACTCAGCGATCTTAAATGGTGCTGCAATCTTGTTCTTCACCACTTTGACCTTCACGTGGTTACCTATACTCTGATCACCTTCTTTAATCTGTTCGGTGCGGCGAATGTCCAAGCGCACTGAAGCATAGTATTTAAGGGCATTGCCACCTGCGGTGACTTCTGGGTTGCCAAACATCACGCCAATCTTCATGCGCAGCTGATTAATGAAGATAACCGTACACTTAGACTTACTAATCACGCCGGTCAGTTTACGAAGTGCCTGACTCATCAATCTGGCTTGCAAACCAACGTGCGCATCGCCCATCTCACCTTCTATCTCCGCTCGTGGAACGAGAGCTGCTACTGAGTCAACGACTACGATATCTACGGCAGCTGAACGCACGAGTGTCTCCGTGATTTCAAGGGCCTGCTCGCCTGTGTCTGGCTGCGAAATCAACAGGTCATCTAGATTTACACCGATGCGAGAAGCGTATTCTGGATCAAGTGCGTGCTCTGCATCGACAAATGCAGCCAAACCACCCGACTTCTGCACTTCTGCAACTGCGTGTAGCGCAAGCGTGGTTTTACCACTTGATTCAGGTCCGTAGATCTCTATAATGCGTCCTTTCGGGATGCCACCTCCTAGAGCGAGATCCAGTGCAAGACTCCCTGTGGGAATCGTCTCAACATGTACATGCATGCCCTCGCCGAGCCGCATAATTGAACCCTTGCCAAACTGACGCTCTATCTGGTCAACCGCTAGTTCTACAGCTTTGAGGCGAGCTGCTTTTTCGTTCTTGGTATTCTTCGGGTCTACTTCCATAACGGCATTCTCTTTCGTCTTAGTTGACTTGTCGGCTTGAGCTACTGGCATATCACCTCTCCTATCTTATATGAATTATCTTAAATCGATAATACCGAACACTTACCGATCATGTCAAGCGTCTTTTGTTCGTATACATAAAATTGCCGCCCCGATTACACGGAACGGCAAAGTATTCACTTGAGCATAAGAAGCATCCCGACAAGTTCCTCAGGAAACAGGCTCGCTTTGGTCAGCTTGGCACGAAATGCGCCCGACCACTTGTCTTCAGCTGAGAGAATGACACCGAGCTCCTCCTCCAAGAATGGATTGAGAAGATCTTTCAAGATCTGTTCTGCTGTCTTGCCAGTCTTAATGCTGACTGCAGCTAGGAGTTTGCGCTGGGGGTCGCTCAGAGCTGGCAAGAGCTTGGGGTCAACCTTGTAGCGAGTGATATCGAGGTACACGCCCACACTACGCGGAACCGTCAATGTGATCTGGATCTGATCGGTACGTGGCCCGACGCGCACTACCAAATCAGCCTCCTCGATACGCATGGCATTGTCGTCAGATCGCATCACAGCCAGTTCAACCGGCGGCTTCGAACGGATCTTGGCGTTGACTCGTGCCTGGAAGGCCTTCTGTAGGGCATTCGTGATCTGAGGTGGCGACATCGCCCCACGACTGACTCCAAGTCGCGCATCGAGTTCACGAGGCGACAATGCCTCATACTCCAACAGAAGCGTCTCGAGAATTTCTCTCACTCGATCTGTATTCACAGCTCTCCTTACATACTTCAGTAGGTACGATCAGGACAACGATACCATTCAAACAACACCTACTCAAGCACAAGCGACATAGAGGAAATTATCGAATTGGCGTTGCGCTATCAAGCGAGAATACGACACCTTGCTGCACCTCACCCAGACCACCAAGCACACCGAGATCTTGATTTTGAGCCGCCTTATTACTCAAAGTAACCGCAGTCGCGCCGGCATTACTCGTACTCAAGGCAAGCTGCTTTGAGGCCGTAAAGGTCTGAGGTTGATCAGGCTGTACGGCAGCCTTGTAGACCTCCTTCCCGTCAGCTAAGATCGTGAGGTTAATCGGTGCATTCTTTGCAGTAACAGTAATTTTTACCCCTTCGGTCACCTCTCCAACTGAAGGAGTTGGCGTAGGGCTCGCTACTTTCGGCAGGCTGGCAGTAATGATATACGTTTCAGCTGCGGTTTTGCCAAGTCTATTCTTGGCCGAGAGGCGAATTTCATTGCGACCATCCACGACCGCGATGCGTTCTCGAAAACTCCCATCAGCAGCTACAAGTACTGGCGAATCATTAATGTACAGGTCAGCACCACCATCGACTCGCCCAGAAATATAGCCGAAGTTCGTAGTCACTACAGTCGCCTCAGAGGTATTGATGTTGATCCGAGGTGGCGCTGATAGCACCGCCACTTGCCAGCCGATATATAAGACCACCACCGCAAACATGGATAGGATAGAAACGAGCAAAAAAGTGCGTGGAGTAACAATCATTCTGTTCGAGCGAATCGGCTTCAATCCAAGCTTCACAGACCCGCCATGCTTACGTCGCGATTGACGACGCATCTCCCTCTCTGATGCTCTCTCTCGCTCATAAATCTTCATAATAGGCTTGGGATCTAAGCCAAGATAATCAGCATAGTTGCGTACGTAGCCGCGCGAGTACACATCATCCTTCAGAGAGTCGTAATCACCCGATTCGATCGCCTCAAGATAACTAAGTCGAATACGTGTCGCTTGTTCTGCCTCAGAAAGGGCGATCTCCAAGCTTTCTCGACGGTGCTTGAGTATGGCCGCTAGTGGCTGGTTGGCACTACGTCGTGCCCGGGGGCTAGGTACGGTCGATGCGATAGGGCGTTCATTCATCCGCCCCGCCTTCCTCCGTAGCATGCGACTCCATGCCACCCCCTTCTGCACCGGCTAAATCAGCACTTGATATCAATACTTTACGCGGCTTCGCACCGTCCTTCGGACCAATCACGCCATTTTCTTCCAGCATGTCTATGAGGCTGGCAGCACGAGCGTACCCAACACGGAATTGGCGCTGAATGCGACTTGATGAAGCTTCCCCGGAGCGCATGACAAATTCAAGCACTTCATCATACAGATCATCATCGTGACGACCACCACCACCCGCACTCATTACCCCGCGATTGCCAATCTTTACTGCTTGCGCCAAAACATCTTCGAGATATTCCGGAGCCTGTTCATCACGTAAGAATTTCGTGACCGCACTCACCTCTTCGTTTGTTAGCAAGACGCCCTGAGCGCGTTTCGGCTTCATAAATTCTGGTGAAGAGAAGAGCATATCACCCTTACCGAGAAGTTTTTCGGCACCAGCCTGATCAATGATGGTACGACTGTCGATCTGGCTGGCGGTGGTCAAGGCGATACGCGCAGGGACGTTTGCCTTGATGATGCCAGTTACAACACCAACACTTGGTCGCTGAGTGGCAAGCACCAAATGAATACCGACCGCACGAGCCATTTGAGCGATTCGAACGATCAATGCTTCGACATCCTTGCCGGCCACCGCCATGAGATCAGAGAATTCGTCGAGGACAATGACGATATACGGCATAGGCTCGACCTCTTTGAGCGCGTTATATTCACCAATATTGCGCTTCGTCTTATCAGCAAGAAGCTTGAGACGGCGATCCATCTCACCCACCGCCCACTTGAGCGCAGAGATGGTCTTATCCGGCTCGTAAATCACCGGCGTGAGGAGATGCGGGATATCATTATAAAGCGTCATTTCAACACGCTTCGGATCAACAAGGATCAGGCGCAACTCAGCCGGCGAGTTGCGATACAAGAATGAAGTAAGGAGCGTATTAATCATCACCGACTTACCCGATCCAGTCGTACCAGCAACCAAAAGGTGCGGCATGCTCGCAAGGTCAGCGGTCAAAACGTCACCCGCCACATCGCGACCGAGCACAAACTCTAACTTACTGGGCTTGGCTTGCATTTCTTTACTTTCCATAATGTCACGCAATCGTACCTGCGCAGCTTTTTCATTTGGCACTTCGATACCTACAAGGTCAGTGCCAGGAATCGGCGCCTCAATACGTACTTGAGGAGCCTTGAGCGCAAGCGCGAGGTTACGATCGAGTGTCGTGATTTTATTGAGTTTCACTCCAGTAGAAGGGCGCATGGTGTACTGCGCGACGGTTGGACCTACGTTTACCCCAACCATCTTTACATCGATCGCAAATTCCTTGAAAGTCGTACCAATAATGCCAGCTTTCTCTTTCTCATTGCCAGCATCCGCCTTAGTAGACATGCCCTTCAACAGGTCAAGAGGCGGATATTTCCAGTTTTTGTCGAGTGTAGCGGTCACAGCTCGCGCTGGCTGTTTGGCTTTCGCATCATCTTCCCCGCCACCAATAGCACCCTTGAAAGGCAGCTTAGTATTTATCGTAAACCCTGCCTGCTTCACTTCGAGCTCGGGCTCGCCGTCGGCTTTCTTGCCACGCAACTTATTCCACAGCTCGATGAGACGCACATTGGTCGCGATGATAACGGTAATGAGCTCAAGCAAGCCAAGTACGAATAACGCCAATGGTCGTGTCAGAAGTGGATTAATAATCATCCAGAGGCCATAGCCGATAAAGCCACCTTGGTCTGACAGCTCCGACAAAGCTGAGCCGTCACCCGCAACTGCAAACTGAATGATGCCAGCGAGCAATATAAAGAAAACGAACAGACCAAAATAATTATTCGCCTTAAGCTCATACTTACTCACACGGAAGAGCGCGTAGGCCAAGAACAACAAGCCAAGTGGTAATGGATAAACCGCCTGTCCGATGAGTGTTTTCAAGAGAGCAAGTAGCCCCATACCAAGAGATCCAGCACCATTAAAGAACGCAACAATTACTAAAATAGCCACGCCGACAATGAAGATTGCTGCGATATCTTGCTTGGCCGCCTTCGAGAGCAAAGGCTCTTTTTCGACAGTTGGTTTGCGCGCAGCTCGTGAGCGCGCTGGTTTACGTGTTCGTTTTGCCATATCCTGTGTAATCGTATTATGCCTGGTTTTCTGCTTCTGTGCCAGATGAATCGACCGACTTCAGGCTGTGGTTCTCACCCTCTGAGAACATAACCATTATAGCACAACTGGACAATAAAATAAAGACTTGTCAAATACTAAAACCGCCCTGCTTTGACCGAGGGCGGCTTAGCTTTAGGACTACTGAGTCTACACTTCAATCACGACAGGGAGCACGATCGGATTACGCTTTGTCACCTTGAAGAGGTAGTTGGCGATCTCGTCACGCATGCGCGTCTTGATGATCAGCGAGTTGGCAGGCAATGCCTTGTCGCGCTTATCAAAGATATTTTGCACAATCTGACGGCTCTTCTGTACCAGCTCGACGTTATCCTTCATATAGATAAAGCCACGCGAAATGATGTCAGGACTCGTAGCGAGCTTACCGGTCTTCTTGTCGACCGTAGCAACCGCCATAAAGACTCCACTCTCACTCATCGCAAGGCGGTCCTTCAAAACAATCTCTTGTACATCGCCGATACCCGCACCATCAATCAATACAGAACCTGCCTGCACCTTCGGGCCTTCTTTGACGCCCTTGTCGTCCGCGATCAGGGTCTGCCCATCTTCGATCACGAATACATTGCTATCAGCGATACCTTCGGTCAACGCGATTGCCGCGTTGTGGAACATGTGGTGCATCTCACCGTGGATCGGCAAGTAGTACTTCGGTCGTACGAGCTGGATCATTTCCTTGATCTCATCAACGCTTGCGTGACCTGAGGTATGCATAGTCCCGAGGTCATCGATCGAAGCGGTCGCTGGTTGATACACATACGTACCCCAGCGGAAGAGATTGTCGACCATACCCCAAACCGACTTCTCGTTACCTGGGATGATAGAAGCAGAAAGCACTACGACGTCAGTCCCCTTCAGCTTCACATCGCGGTGGTCGCCAGTACCCATACGCTGGAGTGCTGAGAATGTTTCTCCCTGTGAGCCAGTAGATACAACAACAAGCTGACCATCGGAGTATTTCTCCATATCACGTGCCTTGATAAGCAAGCCAGCAGGGATTTTCACGTACCCCAGCTTGACCGACAGTTCAAGGTTGTTGAGCATGCTGCGTCCGACTACCACGAGCTTACGCTTGGCTTTAGCTACCGCATCAATGATGATCTGCATACGCGTAATCTGACTCGAGAAAGCTGCAATAATGACACGCTTGTTGTAGTTGCGTACAAAGATCTCGTCGATCGTGTCGACAATTTCGCTCTCAGAAGCCGACCGGCCGGTCTTCTCACAGCTCGTCGAGTCACACATGAGCATCAATACACCTTCGTCGCCGATCTCTTTGAGCCGCTGCTTATCTGATGGCTTACCGTCGATGGGATTTTCTTCAAAACGCCAGTCACCGGTGTTAATGATCGTACCGACAGGAGTACGGATGACGAGTGAGCACGCATCTGGAATGGAGTGCGTGATACGCAAGAACTCGACATTAAATGCACCGAGTTGAATGCGATCGTGTTTATCTTGATCAATAATGTGTAGCTCTGGCTTAAACGGCAGACGATATTCTTCGAGTTTGCGCTCGATGAATTTGATCGTAAACTTCGCAGCATAGATCGGGGCAGGGATCTTCGGCAGCAAGAACGGAATGCCTCCTACATGATCCTCGTGAGCGTGCGTGATAAAGATTCCTTTAATCTTATGCTTACGCTGTTCGAGATAGGTTACATCTGGCACAACGAGATCGATGCCTGGTTGGTCATCACCAGGAAAGGAGAAGCCCATGTCCATGATGATGATATCGTCCTCGTATTCGAGCGCCATGATATTTTTACCAATTTGATTCAGGCCACCGAGCGGAATGATCTTCAGCTTACCCGCATCAGTCTTGCTGACACCAGGCACAGCGACGCCAGCTGGCTTCGCCGCACCATTGCCGTTCGTATTGAAGCTACCTGTCACAAAGGTCTGCGGACCTTTTGGCATACGCATACGAGGCGGTCGACCCAGCCCCCCACGCTCACCACGCTGACCGTTGTTCTTGCCATTGCCGTTACGCCCGCGCTGCTGCCCCTGTTGGCCTGTTCGTGCCTGGCCTTGAGAGCGGTTTGCATTCGCCCGGCTTTGACCCGCGCCTCGATTACTCGAGCGCGTGATTGACCCAGCTGCCTGCTCTTGATTCTGTCGAGCTGGACGACTTGATCCTGATTTGTCTGATTGTTTTGATTGTGCCGATGGTTTCGGCATATCGTCGGCCGATAATGGTCGACTTGTTAGTTTGTCTGGCATAGTTTTCCTTTCTTATACCAATTGGTTTTAATGAATAAAAGCTTAGGTTAGTTTCCGAAGGAGATCTGGAATCTTTGAGAAGTCTTCCTTCAGGGTTTCGCGCATACCGCCATTATAGAGGGCAGCTGCAGGGTGGTAGAGCGGCAAGAAGATTTGAGTGCGCTTCTTCCCAGCATGCGCATAAACGCGTTTGGTGGGCTGACCATGCACTTCACTAATCTTCTTCTCGGGCAAGAATACCGACATCGAGTGGCGCCCAAGAAATGCCACGATCTTTGGATTAATGATGTCGATTTGCTCTAAGAGGTACGGGAGGCAGGCTTGGATTTCGTCAGGAAGTGGGTCGCGATTCTTCGGCGGTCGATATTTCACGATATTCGTGATGTAGACTTCTTCTCTAGTCAGGCCAATGGACTCAAGCATTTCTGCTAAGAATTTGCCGGACGCTCCAACAAATGGCCGACCCTGACGGTCTTCCTCTGCCCCGGGGGCTTCACCCACAAACATAATGTCTGCTTCTGGGTCACCCTCGCCGGGCACAGGATTGGTCACTGATTTACATAATTCGGTGCATACTTCACACGAGGCTATGCGGGCGGCGATTTGATCAAGTCGTTCTATTTTTGTAAGTCTTTGAACACTATCGTCGCCTATCATTTTTTGCCTACTTTGATTGAGCAGCTTTTTTACTCAAATTGAACCTTCCTTTGTCGTCTTTTTCGAGCAGTTTCACCTTAATCTTATCACCTTCATTGAGTTCATCGCTCACTTTTTCGACACGATGATCGGCAATCTGACTAATGTGTACCAACCCTTCTCGACCAGGCATAAACTCAACGAAAGCACCAAATTCCATAAGCTTCACTACGGTGCCATCATATATCTTCCCCACTTCCGGATCAGCCGTGATTGACTCGATCCACTCTTTGGCACGAGCAGCTTTTTCAGCATCTTCAGAATAGATCATGACTAAGCCAGAATCTTCAATATCTATCTGAGTATCGGTCTCTTCAGTAATCCTATGGATAGTCTCTCCGCCCTTACCAATGACTTCCTTAATCTTCTCTGGATTGATAGTGATCTTTGTAATGCGCGGAGCAAATGGTGACATCTCGGAGCGCACTTCTGGGAGAATCTTCATCATTTCGCCCAAGATATGTGCGCGTCCTTCCTTAGCCTGCGCTAATGCGTCACGCATGATATCAACCGTAATGCCTTTCACCTTGATATCCATCTGGAGTGCAGTAATGCCCTCGCTTGATCCAGCTACCTTGAAGTCCATATCACCGGCAAAATCTTCGGCCCCCTGAATATCAGACAGAATGATGTACTTCCCTGGGTTCGCATGATCGATCACCAAGCCCATAGCGATGCCTGATATTGGCCGCTTGAGCGGCACGCCGGCGTCCATGAGTGAGAGGGTGGAGCCGCAAACCGAAGCCATGCTGGTAGAGCCATTTGAGCTCAAGATTTCGGACACCACGCGTATAGCGTACGGGAAGTCTTCCATAGCTGGGATCATTGGCTCGAGCGCGCGCTCCGCGAGTGCCCCATGGCCAATCTCGCGACGACCCGTGCCACGCAATGGTCGAGCTTCACCGGTAGAGTATGGCGGGAAGTTATAGTGATGCATGTAGCGTTTACTGGTGTCTTCTTCCATCGTATCAATCAACTGTGCAAAACTGGTTGGAGCAAGCGTCGTCAGGGTAAGAGCCTGTGTGGTGCCGCGTGTAAAGATAGCTGAGCCATGAGTACGTGGAAGCACACCAGCTGCACCTGAGATTGGGCGAATTTCGGTCGTCTTACGTTGATCTGGGCGCTCACCGTCCTCGAGAATTGCCCGTCGAATCTCATTATCAATTGCCTTCGTAAACGCCTCTTTGACTTGCCCAGCCGGAAAACGCTCTTTATCGTCTTCCATCTCTGCCGGCAATGGACCAAATTCGGTCAGCACAGCCTCGCGCAGCTCATTTATGGAGTCTTGACGCTTCAGGCCATCAGTATGGCGCACGTATTGACCAAGCTTACCATCGAGAAACTGCTCGATCTTAGCAGTGAGCTCTTCATCAGCCTTGAAGAGGTCATATTTTTGTGGCTGTACACCCATCTCTTTGACCATTTGCTCTTGAAGCTCAATAACAGGTCGCCATGAGTCAATCGAAAGCTGCAGTGCCTCGAGCATAGTATCCTCACTCACCTCTTGTGCGCCTGCCTCGACCATCATAATGGCATCCTTTGTCCCAGCGACAGTGAGGTTGAGCGTACTACTCTCCTGCTCACTATTTGTTGGGAATGGCACGAGCTTACCATCGATCTGCGCTATGCGAATCCCAGCAACCGGACCTTCAAATGGCGCACCAGTCAGCATCAAGGCACTTGACGCTGCAATGATCCCAATAATGTCTGGTTCGTGCTCCATATCAACTGAGAGCGGCATCACAACAACTTGGACGTCATTACGATAGCCCTTTGGAAACAATGGCCGAATTGGTCGGTCGATTAGGCGGCAGGTCAGAATAGCCTTCTCACTTGGTCGACCTTCACGCTTGATGAAGCGACTGCCGGAAATCTTGCCGGCAGCATACATGCGCTCTTCGTAATCAATTAAGAGCGGGAAGAAGTCTTGATCTGGCTTTGGCTCTGGTGCAACAACCGCTGAAGCAAATACCACGGTATCACCGTAACGCACGGTCACTGCTCCAGTTGCTAAGAAGGCCAGATTGCCGGTCTCGATAGTCAGTTTTTTACCTGCAAATTCAGCTTCAAAGGTGGCTTGCTTACCACCAAACGGATGAATGATATTCATGTGTATCCTTATATTCTTTCTCTAAGCTGCACCGACTCTTTGTCAGGTGCCAGAGAACATATGACCAAGGCGTCCTTGACGCGTGATCCTATCTACTCTTTCACCTGCACTATGATATGCAGCCGCAAGTTATTAATTATTCATGCATGTATTTTACTACAAAATACGCATGATCGTTAGTTTCTGGGGTTAAGACGTAGTATACGGTGATGAAGTGCAAGGCGACCTTGATGAACGAACCGAACCGTACACAACAGTACGACGAAGGAGCACCGCAGAAGCCAACACTGCAATTCGCACCGTATGTGCGTCGATTAACGGCGGAGTTTGAGCTTCTTCACAATAGCTTCGTACCGCTCCTGTGAAGACTTCTGTAAGTAGTCGAGCAATCGACGGCGCTTCGAGACCATAGCCAAAAGACCACGACGGCTATGGTTGTCTTGCTTGTGCTTCTTGAGGTGATCTGTTAGCTGAGCGATCTTTTCTGTGAAAATCGCAATCTGAACCTCAGCAGAGCCGGTGTCCTGTGCATGCTGACCGTGTTTTTTGACCAATGATTTTTTGTCGAGTTGTGTTGTAGTCATAATAGTTTACTCAGTATATCAGATAGGGTGAATATTTTCAAGAGCTACCGCGTCTTGTACATCATACTCACCTATTTTCGTACGGCGTAGAGCGCTGAGATGTGCCCCAGTGCCTAGCTGACCACCTATATCGCGCGCCAGTGATCGAATATAGGTACCGCTCGATACTTTGACTGTCGCGCGTATAAATGGATACAGGTATTCAACATCACACCAGTGATAGACCGTAACCGGCCGTGAGTCGAGCTTCACTTCTTTGCCCTTACGCGCCAGTTTGTATGCACGCTGCCCACCAATTTTCATAGCACTATAGATAGGCGGAGTCTGCATGATCTCTCCAGTCAATGTATGTAGAGCCTCTTGAACCTCTTCTCGAGTAGGCTGCCGATCACTTACTTGAGAGAGCTCTCCTTCGAGATCATCTGTCGTAGTATTTGCCCCCAACGTTACTTCGAGTCGATATTCTTTGTCTTGCTTCAGAAGCGATTCAGCCTGCCGAGTATACTCTTTTCCCACGAGAAGAAGGAGTAGGCCCGTAGCGAGCGGGTCAAGGGTACCAGCGTGTCCAACTTTCTTGACGCCGGTAAGCTTCCTCAGCGCCGCTACCGCCCAAAACGAACTCTTTTTGTAGGGCTTATCAACGAGCCAGAGGCCGTGTGGTTCAGTCAGTGTACCGCGCTTCATAATGAATACAAATAGTATGCGCTTATTGTGTAAATATTACGAGACTACTGTACCGCTTGCACAGCTGGAATTGGCTGTTCTTGGCCGTTTTCGAGAGCGCCATCAGATTGCTTAAGCTGTTCGGCTGCTGCCTGGAGCTGCTGGATAGTTTCGCTTGGCAATGCTTGGGCGACTGTTTTTGGGGCAGGTTTTTCTGCAGGCTTTGGAGCACTATACAAGACTTTTACAATCTCTTGCTGTCGTGCGCCATTACTCATAAGCTGCGCTGCCATGGTGAGAGATTTTGCGGTCGTAGATGCGGTAGTAAAACGATTTGTCGTAGACATTATGCCCGCAAGCAATGCCGTAGCAATATCTGCGTTCATGAGGCCACTGCCAATCGAGTCGATTGTACCAATTAGCATCTCACATACGCTTGTCGCATTTTGATCTACATAATTCACACTACCATACTGCTCATTCGAACGATGATAATCGTAATTTATCAGGTGGAGACCATCAAATAGCGTCGGATTCTGTTCAAGTAGTGCATCGATCTTGGCAATACCCGGCACCCCGACTACGACCACGAGATCAAACTGAAATGCACCATAGGAATAGCTCGCATCGGACGCAGTGAAATTGCCGGCATGAGGAGTAATCGTAACGTTGAGCTTGCCATCTGCAATATCATACTTAAGCTTCTCTACTTCGGCATTCGCCAGATCTAGAGAAATAATAAAGTCGCGCACACCATCCAATGTCTTCGAGACTTTACTCACATCCACTACGCCCGTCGCAGTAGGCAAATCGTCAGTAATAACGGCATGCGCTTTCTTACCTGCTGCAAGCAACGCTGACTGCAAGGCAAACACACCCATTACCTGATCCAGGGATGGCTGACGTCCTGTTACTATGAGCACGCTTTGAGCTTGCTTAAAAAGCTCTGAAGCTTGCTGCTTTGGAGTGATTTCGTTATTCATATCTGTATAATTCTACTCAGAGAATATGTTATTCTACCTGATTTAAATATCATTGTCAATAGCTTAAGCATTTTTAGTGCATACTTTGAGATATAGTCCAAGTCCTTTCTTTTGACAAATCTCCAGGTTTACGCTATGATACGGCGGTCTTGCTCCTTCGAGACCTCATATGTCAGATATCGAAGTGACGCCAAACTTTCTTAAATAAGGACACAATCAATGCCAATTATCAAATCAGCGATCAAGCGAGTACGTCAGCAGGCAAAGCGCCAATCACGCAACCTTGCTGCCAAACGACGCATCAAAGCCTCTACCAAGGCTACTTTGAGTGCAGTTGCCGCAAAGGATCTCAACACCGCCAAAGAATCACTTACCAAGGCTATCTCGCAGATAGACAAAGCGGTCAAGAAAGGCACACTCCACAAAAATACAGGTGCACGCCGCAAGAGCGCCCTCACGCGCTCATACAATCAAGCAAGCGACACTGCGTTCGGCACAGAAGGCGCTTCAAGCAAAAAAGCTGCTAAGCCAGTAGCTAAGAAGCCTGTGGCTAAAAAACCAGCCAGCAAGTAATCTCAGCGAGAAGCTAAGCTAAGCACCAGATCAGTCATGGCCTGGTGCGGTTTTTTTAGGCCTGATTTTATTGCCATATCCGCGTCTAGCAAGTCCTGATAACTCAGTGCAAGGTACGCATCCGAGCACTGCTGCGCCTCTTGCTTTGCCCTCGTAGCAGCCGATGACTTAACTCCACACGCAGTCAACTCGCCAGTGGTAGCACCAAAATGCACCAACACTAATACTCGAAAATGCCACTGCAATGTAGCCAGGATTTGCTGCTCATTACCGCCGGCACCCATCAGCTCGTCGTACCGCCGAAGTGCATCCTGAGGTGCGTGTCGTCGCAGAGCTGCGATGAGATCAAAAATCGAGCTTGATGGGTCGGCTGCGACTATTTCATCGACCAGAGCCTTCGTTATCTCTCCCCCATCCGCTCCAGCAGCAAGCTTAGCCAGCTCATGTGCGAGTCGCCACTGTGCGTCTGTGTGCGTTCCTACTCGTTGTATGAGGTACTGAGCAACCGGTCGGCTAAGCACCGCGTCGAGCCCTTTCGCCTCACGCTGAGCCCAGGTAATCATCTGGGATTCGGTAAGTTGTTCATATATTTTGGCAGAAGGAAGTGCCGCCAATCTCTTATACAACCGAGATCTTCGATCCAGGCCACGACCATCAAGCACTGCAACCGTTGATTCGGGTGTTCGTTCGAGTACCGGCATTAATATATCAGGATCGATCTTACCCGCTCCTAGTGCGTGGACTATGAGAAGCCGGTGTGTAAAAAACATAGGTGTCGCCATCAGTTGCTGCTCAAGCTGCGGTATTGTCATCTCACTCAAATCACACTCTACCATCTCAAGTGCATCGGTGTACTTCTGGACGTACTGTTTACGCAGTTTTTGCAGATGTTGCACGATTGCGTAATCATTATTCCCGCCTAAGAAAACAATCATTTCTTCACCTCGATCTGACAGTGCGGGCAGATATGTGTCCCCCGTCCGGCTACACGCAATTTTATGAGTGGTGCACTACAACGCTCACAGGGTTGACCTTCACGCCGGAACACCTTCGCAAATGTCAGATAGCTCCCTTTCTTGCCCTCTGCATCAACGTAATTCTTATCACTGGATCCGCCAAGTGAAATCGAGAGCTGCATCACCTCACGCAGCGCTTCATAAAGACGCTTCAACTTTACAGTACTAACCCGCTCGACAAGAGTAGCTGGATGGATCCGAGCCGCATACAAACCTTCATCAGCATAGATATTTCCTACCCCAGCCATCACCGATTGATCCATGATGGCAGCCTTGATGCTTGTACGCTTGCGGCGCATGAGGCGCAATCTAAAGCTTTCAAAAGTAAAGTCCGGGCTCAGCATTTCTGGCCCCAACTTCGCGATAAAACTGTCCTCTGCTACCTTCGCTGTCTCGACAAGTTTCATCCAGCCAAACTTACGCTGGTCATTAAAGAACAACTTAGAACCATCCTCGAAACTGATACTCACTCTCGTACTCCTATCCGGTAGCCTGCCTATAAGACTATCGGTCGGATGACCGCCGCCGAAACCTTCCCGCGCCCCTGTCTTCGTATGAAAGCGGAACACCAGCTGCCCCGTCATCTTGAGATGTATCAGGAGTGAATAGCCCGTATCGAGACCAATAATTAAACCTTTACCGCGTCGATCGACATCAGTAATCTTAGCGCCAATCATCTGTGAGTCCACGACTTCCGGATCGTTTGGAAAACTCTTTGGCGTCTCCACTTCTACCGAGGTGATAATTAACCCCGGCAGCATCGAAAGTAAGCCCAGTCGAATCGTCTCTACTTCTGGAAGTTCAGGCATCCATCCCCCAGTCGGCGATTATTCACCAAGCTCACCCCAATTTGATCCAACTGCCTCCCCTACTTCAATTGGAACCTTGAGCGTAATAACCTGCTCCATAGTATCTCGCAGGAGCTGCTTAACTTCCTCGACCAGTTTCTCATCACATTCGACGATCAGTTCGTCGTGAATCTGTAAAATCATATGCGCCTCACCGTCTAGTTTCGCTAGTTTTGGTGCCAACTGAATCATCGCTAACTTCATCATATCGGCAGCTGTACCCTGGAGTGGCATGTTTACAGCTTGACGCTCTGCAGCAGATCGAACAATAAAGTTACTCGACTTCACATCAGGACATGGGCGCCTTCGGCCATACAATGTTTCTGTATACCCCTCTTCTAATGCCTGTTTTTTCAGCTTTTTGATATACTCCGCAACACCTTTTCGAAGCTCGAAGTACTTATCAATAAACTCCTTACTCTCTTCATAGCTCATGCCAGTAGCAACCGACAGTCCATGCGTATTCATACCATACAGCACACCAAAATTGATCGTCTTTGCACCATATCGCTGATCCTTCGTAACCTCTTCAGGTTTCACGCCATTCATTTGAGCAGCTGTTAGTGTATGGATATCGATGCCTGACTTGAAGTCTTCAATCATCTGCTTGTCATTTGCCATGGCGGCGGCCAGACGCAATTCAATCTGACTATAGTCGGCCGATACAAACATCTTGCCCCTCTCAGCGACAAAGCCCTTGCGAATTTCACGCCCCAACGGAGTACGGACTGGGATGTTCTGAAGGTTTGGATTGTTACTTGATAGTCTCCCTGTTTGCGCAATCGTCTGCTGATAGCTGGTATGCACACGCCCGGTCTTCGGCTGCACGAGAAGAGGAAGCGTGTCCACATACGTACTCTTTAGTTTAGCTACTTCCCGATAATCAAAGATGAGATCAATGATCGGGTGTTTGCCGCGCAGCTTCTCGAGTTCGCTCGCAGCCGTCGATGTCCCGCCGCTCTTCACCTTCTTAAGTCCCTCACCCTCGATCTTGAGCTTGTTAAACAAGATATCCTTCAACTGTTGAGTAGAATTGATATTAAATTCCTCACCTGCCTGCTCATAGATCTGCTCTATGGTTTTTGAGAGACGCTTATCCAGCTCTTTCGAAAACTTGGCGAAGAACACCGAATCAAGCTTTACGCCCGTGAGCTCAACGTCACCGAGCACAGGGATGAGTGGCCACTCGAGCTGGCGTGCCACCTCATCAAGCTTGCCGATCTTCTTAAGTTCTTTGCTGAGCTTCAGATAAAGTCGCCAAGCAATATCGGCGTCTTCAGCAGCATATTTGACCGCCTCATCGATTGGCACCTGGTCAAATGTTTTTTGATTCTTCCCTCGCGCGCCAATAAGCTCCGTTATCTCGATCATCTCGAGGCCTAATTCTGCCAAGGCTAAGCCTGATAGCGTCTGTGCTCGCCCCATAGGGTTGATAAGAAAGGCCGCAACCATAGTGTCAAAGCAAATCCCCTGCATCGTCACGCCAGCCTGCTTGATGACCTGATAGTCGTACTTGATGTTGTGCCCGATCTTCCCGATCTTCGGGCTTTCAAGAACTGGTCGCAATGCTTCAAGCACCGTTGCGGCAGGCAGCTGCTCTCCCTCCTGATGACCGACGGGTATGTAATACGCCTTACCTTCTTCCCATGCTAACGAGATACCGACGAGATCGGCGGCAATCGGCTCCACCGAGGTTGTCTCAGTATCAATAGAGAATTCCTTAAGTGTTGTAAGTTTTGCAACGATATCATTGAGCTGCTTCTCGGTTGTAACTGCTTCATATTTGGCAGTCTTCAAGTGAGTACGCAGGCGATCATGATCACGTGCATCAACATCATAGATATCGTCGAAGAGATTCTTCTGCTGCCCAACCTCGCTCTGCGGCAGCTTCGCTATCAGCGACCGAAACTCAAGCTTATGGAGCAACTGCACAACCTTCTCACGATCGTAGCGATGGAGCCGGGCATCCTCGAGCTCAAATTCGCATGGTACATCACGTACGATTGTCGAGAGTTCAAGTGATCGATACGCGTCATCCTTCCCAGCCTCAAGCTTAGCGCGCACCGCAGGCTTGATCTCATCTAAGTGTGCATAGATTCCATCTAAAGTTTTATACTGCACCACGAGATCCGCAGCCGTCTTCTCTCCAATGCCTTTGACTCCAGGTATGTTATCACTTGAGTCACCCTTGAGTGCTTTGGTTACTAGGAAACCCTCTGGGTCGACGCCATATCGCGCCTCTACAGCGGCGGGGTCATAGAGTATGGTATCCGAGAAACCACGCTTGAGCGTATAGATACTGACATACTCATCCACAAGCTGAAGCTCATCCATATCGCCAGTCACGATAACGACTTCATGCTTCGACTTGAGCTTTTCGGCGAGCGTACCGATAACATCATCAGCTTCGTAGCCTGTTACGCCAACGACGGGAATCTCAAACGCCTTCAGAAGATCCTTAGTCACATCAAACTGCGGTACGAGGTCTTTATCTGTCTCCTTGCGGGTCGCCTTATACTTTTCGTCGAGGTCATGTCGAAACGTCTTACCAGGCATATCCCAAGCCACTACCACGTATTCAGGCTTGAGCTCCTTGATGGCATTGAGCAGCATCATCGTAAAGCCATAGACACCGTTGGTTGGCGTGCCGTCTTTCGTGCTTAAAAATGGTATGGCGTGAAAACCGCGATGTAGCAGGGCATGCCCGTCAAAAATCGCTACGCGTGATCGATTGGTCATACCTGATATTATACGCGTTTTTCAGATAAGGAGGAGTCCGGGTGACTGAGCATCTGTGTTTTGAGGATGAGAAACAGCTGCCGCATACTATCTGCTATCTGTTGGGAGTGAATAACGGTCCCAAAAACCTCTTGCCCATAGCTCAGATAGGCTACCTTATCGGCATAGACATTGATCTCTACCGGCATGTTATAGATATCGGGATCATAGAAGGTGTGCTCAATCAGGTGCTCCGTATGCTTTGCGGGAGTTTTCGCGAGCGTGAATCCTTTTGGCGTTAGCGACTGCACATGTATCCCCTTGCGAACTCGTGTGGCAACAAAATCATCAAGATACTCACTCCCGAGAAAATCATGCTGGTTTGGAGAAATGATGAGCATCACATCAGCTTTCGTCTGTAGAATATCATCATAAATATCCTTCAAACCCTCAACTCCCTGATACTGCCTTACTGCTGGTTGCTCGGTTAGCTGATGATAACGCTGCGTCAAACTCGGTAACAGTGATTTAAAACGATATTCATTATTGAGCAAAATATTTCTTCGACGCTCTACCAGGGTTTCGATGTTGATTGGATTGGCTGGCAAGTAGCTGAGCTTCTTCCCTATTTTTGATTTACTTACGAGATTAAGCTCCTCGAGCCGCGCGAGTATCGAGTAGGCATTTGTGCGAGTTTCTTTGAGCTTCTCTGACACGAGCGTAGGTGTGATCTCGCCCACTTCTAGTGCCAGCAAATATGTCTGGGCTTGATTCTTATTAAGTCCAAGGCCCTCAAGAATCGCTATGTCGGTTGGTTCTGTGGGTTTTGTCGATTTCATTTCGACATTATTATAGCAAATATATATCTGTAAGTACAGTATTTTGCCATTACATATTGACTATTAGACGTATTCGTCCCATACTAGGCCCATCAAAACAAACAGCACCTAGATATCAAATGAGTCACCCGCGAAGCCCCACTGGCTGACGATATACATCGTCCATCAATGGGACTTTACGACCCAATACCTTTCTACAGACCTCTTACAGAATCTCGACAGTTGCCTCGGAACAGCTGCCGGGATCCCAAAGATCTCGGGTTTAGACCCGGCAAAATTCCGAAAACCGGACTCATACAGCAACAGTGCCAACGACTGACTCGTTGGAAAAGCACCTACCAAGGAGTAAAATGTTCCAGTTCATCCTGTTCATCCTGTTGGTCGTGGCCGCCGTGGTCATGGTCGGCATGGGTCGCAAGACCTTCGCAGAAGGTTCGAGCGACGAGATGAAGGTCAACTTCCGGGCGTTCAGCCCCATCCCCCTACTCCTGGGCATCCTCATCCTCTTCTTCAGCACGTTCACCACGGTGGACGGTGGCTTCGTCGGTATCCCGAAAGCTTTCGGGTCGTACGGTACGCCGCTCGGAGAAGGAGCCCACTTCGTCGCCCCCTGGGCAGACGTCGTGGATCTCGAGGTCAGAACCCAGGAATACACCATGTCATCCAAAAGCTCCGAAGGCAACGTCAGCGGCGACGACTCCGTCTCCGTTACCGCCTCCGACCAGGTGACAATCGGTGTGGATGCAACCGTGCTCTACCGCCCGAATGCCAAGACAGCCGACAAGCTGATCAAGGACCTCGGCGAGGAGTACGTCGGCAAGATCGTCCGCCCCACCGCTCGTCAGGTCATCCGAGACGTCGGCACCCAGTACTCGGGTATCGACCTCGTGACCTCAAAGCGTCAGGCGTACGCCACGCAAGTCAAGGAGGAGATCACCAAGAAGGTGGCCGCCTACGGCATCACCATCGAGGACGTCAAGATCCGTGACATGAGCCTGCCGAAGCCCCTTGAGGAAGCCGTGAACGCCAAGGCCACCGCCGCTCAGCTCGCTGACCAGAAAATCAACGAGCTCAGGCAGGCCCAGCTGCAGGCCGACATCGACCGAACCAAGGCGCAAGCCACGGCCGACAGCCAGCAGATCGTTGCGTGTGGCGGTCACCCCGAAAACGTGACCGTCGACGGCCAGACCAAGCAGGTCGTCGTGCCCAATCGTGGCGATCAGTGCGACCAGCGTCAGCTGACACCGGAGTTCCTCCAGAGCCAGTACATCCAAGCCCTCAAGGCAGTGGTGGATTCGCCGAACAACTCGACGATCATCCTCCCGATGGATCAGGGGCTGACCCCCCAGCTGATCCTGCCCAACGGCAAGGGCTAACTGCAGTAACCGGCCTATCGAGGGCCTTTTGCCCCTCGTCTGATACTCGAGCAGCCTCTCGAATACCCCACCCCTTGCAACATAGGGGTGGGCTTACCTGTATTTGCATAATTGCCGATAGCACCAGCATAATGAATGTCATGAGCAAGACAGATGATGAACCAGGACGCGAGCTTACGACCCACGAGGAAGTAACGGGCGTCGACACACCAGAGGGGCGTGCCGGGCTTACAGATGCCTTGAGGGGCTTGCGCGATCTCGCAGTACAAAATACTGCTACTGAAGGTACGCAGCCCGGCTGGCGCATCAGTACAGAAGAACGAGCTGTCGGTAAGACAAACTTACCTAGAGCACGAGATGCACTGCGCGCTACTGAGTCACCGACTATCAAGCTAGCCCGTGAGAAAAAGGTCCGAGACGCTACTAAAAACGACCCGCAATGAGCAGGTCGTTTTTTAGTTTTGGCTATACTCCTACTGTAGGTAGTCTTTGAGGCGCTTGGAGTCTTTGTGCTTACGGAGCTTCGCCAAAGCTTTCGCTTCAATCTGGCGAATTCGTTCGCGCGTCACGCCAAACTCCTGCCCGACTTCTTCGAGCGTATGGCTTCTGCCGTCCTCGAGACCGAAGCGCATGCGCAAGATCTTCTGCTCTCGCGGTGTAAGGAGCGACAACGTATCGTTGATATGTTCCTTCAGAAGCTCATACGTCGCAGCATCTACTGGCGATACGGAGTCCTGATCCTCGATGAACTCACCAAGCGTAGAGTCTTCGTCCTCACCTACGGCCGCATCAAG
This sequence comes from uncultured Candidatus Saccharibacteria bacterium, assembly GCA_964391595.1. Classification (GTDB taxonomy): domain Bacteria; phylum Patescibacteriota; class Saccharimonadia; order CAILAD01; genus JADZGC01. Next base: position 60,268 of record CAYMMM010000002.1, read on the forward strand.
CGAGGTTGTATCCTGGCTAATCTTCTGGATATGCAAAACTTTCTCGACATCCATTTCCATTTCTTTTGCCAGCTCTTCTGGGCTTGGCTCACGACCCAGCTCACTCGTCAATCGTCGTTGGGTACGAATAAGCTTGTTGATCGTCTCTACCATGTGCACTGGAATACGAATCACACGAGCTTGGTCAGCAATCGCACGGGTAATTGCCTGGCGGATCCACCAAGTAGCGTAGGTAGAAAACTTAAAACCTTTGGTGTAATCGAATTTTTCTACAGCGCGCAGAAGACCCGTATTCCCCTCCTGAATCAGGTCGAGCAGATCTAGACCGCGACCAATGTATTTTTTCGCAATCGAAACAACGAGGCGCATATTTGCTTCGGCGAGCGCGTCCTTGGCTGATTTATCGCCTTGCTCGATGCGCTTCGCAAGCGCAACCTCTTCCTCGGCATTAATCAGTGGTATCTTCCCGATCTCACGCAAGTAGAGACGCACAGAGTCATCAGCGATGTCTTTGATCGCCTCCTCGCTCACAGCATTTTCTACATCTTCCTCAGGTTCTGTCTGCCAAATAAGCTTGTCTTTTTGATCTACTACTTCAATGCCTGCATCAATCAGGGCAGAATAGAGATCATCAAGTAGGTCTACTTGTTCTTCTGCTTGAGGGATAGCCTGTAATACTTCTTGCTGCGTGACAAAGCCTTGTTCGCGACCTTTTGTAACCAGCCTCTGCACTGCTGGCTTCAGCTCTTCAGGGATGTTTGGCTCGAGATTACGTCCCTCTTCTGGCTGTGCTTTTTTGCGTGGCATAAAAAATCCTTCCAAATTATCTAGTTTGCAATGTAATCAATATGATAGGTGATGTTAGTAGAAGGTACTTTCGTCTTCCAGTAAGCCCTGGTAAGCTTTGAGAATTTCACCTGCCGACTTGGTATCCCCTTGCTGTTCAGCGACGGCAAGCTGGCGTGATAATTCCCGCTTCTTTAGAGTAAAAATATGTTTTTGTATTGTGTGTACTTGGGTAAAGGCTTCGAGCCCGCGTTCGTGTTCGCTAAGATGCGAATATTCATGTTCACCCCGTAGTGATAGCATCTTAACATCATCTTCCTTATCTGGCAAGAGTTTCGAGAGGGCGTCCTCACTGATATCAGGTGAATCAATCAAAGCCTTCATGAGTGGCTTATTGCCATCTGATATATCAGAGATATTAAGATCTTGAAGCACAATTCTGGTGTCTTTGAACGCCAACACCATCTCTATGAGCATATCTTCGAGTTGCTCTTGTCGCGAACGTTTTTTTGGTGCCTGAACATGCTGCGCAGCAGCCTCTTCTGGCTGAACTCTTTTGGTGCTCATTTGAGGTGTTTTTTGTTTCGTCTTACTTACTTGTTCTCGAAGTAGATCAGCACTGACACCCACCATAGAAGCAGTTTGAGATATGTAGTGCTCACGCTCAACTGAGTCAGTCAGACGAGCCAGAATAGGGATAACAAACTGTACAAATTTCTTCTTCCCATCCCCTGTAGACAGGTCATGCTGCGCAGCTGCGTAGCTAATGATGTAGTCGACAACATAAGCAGCCTGCTCGTAAGCCTCTTTCCACAATTTTGGATCCTGCTTTATCAGCTCATCGGGGTCTTTTGCTGATTCAAACTGGATCACTTCGAGACGAATCGGAAGACCAGCCCCGAGCTCAAGCGTCCGCTGTGTTGCCTTTACCCCAGCTTCGTCTTGATCAAAACAAAGCTTGATGCGGCTTGCCATACGACTCAGACTTAAGAGCTGCTCATGTGTCAGGGCTGTCCCACTCACCGCTACGACTTGCTCATACCCTGCCTGCCAGATACTAATCACGTCAAGATGACCTTCGACAATGATTACTTCATCCTTGGTGCGGATCGCTTTTTTGGCTTGCTTCAAACCGAATATCGCACTCGTCTTATGGTAGATAGGTGTGTCTGGGGAGTTTATATACTTAGCGGCCTTCGCTTCACCAAGAAGCCGACCCGAAAAACCCACTGCCCTACCACGCGCATCGTACACAGGAAACATAATGCGGTCACGAAATACATCAAATCCTGACGTACGACCTGCCTTTTGACTACTCAAGCCAGCCTGCTTGAGCTCTTGAAGGCTATATCCACGTTTTACTGCATATTCAGTAAAACTCGACCAGTCTTCTGGAGCATAGCCAAGGGTATATGCCTTTATCGCCTCAGCCTTAATCCCTCGCTTATCCTTAGTATACGCAAGAGCTGGCTTGGACTGAGAAAGCTGCAGATGATAATACTTCACCGCAAGTTCCACGAGCTCATACAGGCGCGTACGATCATCACGAGGAGCGCGTGCCTGCTTGCTAAGCGTAACCCCGGCTCGTTGCGCCAACATCTCGAGTGCTTCAGGGAAGCTAATCCCCTCGACGCGCATCACGAAGCTAATCACGTCACCACCTTCACTGGCTCCGAAGTCATGCCAAATCTGTTTGTCTGGACTCACAAAGAAACTGGGCGTTTTCTCATCCCGAAACGGCGAGCGCGCCTTGTAGTCTTTACCGGCTTTCTTCAACTCGATATAGCCACCAATCACATCGACAATATCGATCTTCGACTTGACTAGTTCCGCATCATTCATACTGACATTATAGCCTGCTACCACTGTAATTCACGAGAAAAACCGATCGGGATACGAAAGTTTTTGTGCTTTTCTTCACGCAAGGTACGACAATAGTTCAGGAAAGGTGTTCATACCTCTCGAGCCAAGAAAGTGACCGAGTCCATCCATTTCGACGAGCCTCGCATCAAGCATGCTTGCTAAGGAACGCGTCCGCGCTGGGCGTACGATGGTGTCATCGCGGCTCAATATGCACACGTACTCGCTCGCGACAATCTTGAGCCGAGTCCAGTCAGGCTCTGGTTGAAAGAACGCTGACGCTCGCTCATCAGGTGCATCATAGAAGCCCGACACCAAAATGACCTTATCTACTCGCCCATCAATATCACAAGCCTCCAGCGCCCTTAAGGCCTGCCAACACCCCAAAGAGTGAGCTACGATCGTATCTCCGGGTGCGATAGCTGAGATCAAGTCTTGAAGTGCTTGATTCCATGTGAGTATGTCCTCACGGTGGCGGATGGTGGGAAATCTCGGGGCAAGCACCTGAGCACCCTGGCTGCGTAGCAGTTCTTGCAACCAGCCCAACCAACCGCCTGTAGGATCGTCATCCCAACCGTGGAGGACGATGAAGCGCCTGCCCGACCAAGCGCCTACTTCCATTGCCAAGATTCGAGCACATGATCAAACGATTTGCGACTGAAGTTGTCATTATAGGCACCCGTGATCGTAAAGGCGATGTAGTTTTTATCGCCAAATTGCTGATCGGTTTCGGGCAAAACGATGAATACATTTATGTAGACAGGGTTCCCTCCTGCTTGTGCTGCGCCGACGACTTTTACGGCATCTATATTCCCTACTTTGATATCTTCCCGAGCAGAAATGGACTTTCCCGTAGTTGCGTTCGTGATCAGAGCCTCCATAATTTTCTGTGAGTCAAACCGCTGACCAGTCCGAGTCTCAGTACTAGACGGTGAAGGCGACGCCGATGACGCATCTTGCGCGACGAAGTCAAAGTCGCGAAAGGTAGAAATCACAACTGATGAGACCTTCTGTGCGCCGTAAAAGGCAGAAAGCTGGCAGTCCTTATTGATATCAACACGAGGAGCTGTCGGTATCTGTACGGTATAGCAGCCAGTATCTAATCGCTCATATCCCGCAGCAAGTTGTTTTTCTGCCGTATCACGGATCGGCTTAGCAGCAGTACTGGGAGTAGGGGTAGCAACCTGCTTTTGAGTCGTGAGGCGGAGCCCAATGAATATGCCTCCAAGCACAACTAATACGATCAGACCAATCATGACCAGTCGATAGGGTCCGCGCTTGGGGACGTTGCTCTTCGGCATGGGTGGCGCTGTATTTGTGGGGACCGGTTGAGGAGCGACATTACTGGTGGGCATACTGTAGCTCGTGGCTGTGGATTGTGGTGTCGGGGCCAGTCTGACAGGCGCAGGAGTAATCGGCGCAGGCGGAGGAATGACTGACAATTCATCGTCTAAAGGCGATGTGCCTTCTGGCGTTGGGAGCACCTCAGAAATAGGTTCGTGCGGTGGTGGGGCAACAACTGGTGACTCCTGCAGATCTGGAGTCACCCCAGCAGATGGAGCAAGGGGCGGTAGCTGAGCGGTATTTTGGGCATACCCCTGAGCCAAGGGGTTGTGAAAGACTGGCACCTCTTGGTGTTGTGGTTCAGCACTACTCGGCGGTGGTGGAACGGGTGGCGTCGCAGACGGGTCGCTAGGGTTGTTTGTATCAGGAGGCATAGATACTTCAAGTATAGCAGAGATAGATACTGCTCATGGTACCTAAAACCGCCACTGCCACTGTTCGATAGTCGACTGTGCAAGGTCCTTGTCAGTCTGGCTCGTATACCAAGCCCGGAGCTCAAATTCCTTAATGGCAATGTTGTTGCGCAACGGCAACGCGTCATCAAGAAGTAAAAGATATGTCACCATAGATTCTTTGTTTTGCGGATAATACTCGATATACCGTATTGCTTTCTTGCCACCCCACAACACTTCATCACGGCTCGCAAGCTGCGCATCTAGCCTCTGCCAGCGCGTGCGCCAATCCGTGTCGACATCTTTGACTTGACTCGGATAGTAGGTGTTCAGTGTGATATATGAATGCTTCCATGGCTGGGCATAAGCACTAAATGCGCACGTATCGTCTTGTATTTCCGGCTCAAACGCATCTGGAAGCAAAGTCCCACTGCAAGATGTCTCGACCAATCTCTGCCCTGCCTGGGCTTTAATGCCGAGTGGCTTCGGCTGAAAAACCACTGACACCCCGCCTTTCCAAGCGCTCGGAACCAAGTATACCCAGGCGACATAGAGAAGCAAAAATATGCCCAATATGAGACCAATAAACAAAGACCAGTATTGAAGACTCTCTGGAAGCTTACGCATGATGGAGGTAGCGCGTATAGCGATCCCAGCGCACACCCAAGAGATGCGCTATTAACTCGATACTCAGATCAGCTGTCATACTGTCCGTATCTCGCTGCGGATTAAACTCAACAAGATCAAGTGCGACTAATTGCTCATACGCCAGCTGACGGGCGATGTAAGCAGCTTCTCGATATGTCAGGCCGCCGTTGTTCTGAATACCCGTGCCAGGAGCGTAGAGACAATCAACCGCATCGATGTCATAGCTTACATGGACCGGTCTGCCCGCGATCCATGCTCGAACTTGCCGCATCACCTCTCCGATACCTACGCTTGTGATGTCATCCATCGTGGCATGGCGCACACCTTCGCTCTGTATCCAGTCGAACTCAGCCTGATCTATGTCCTTAATCGCCAAGTAAAAAATATCCTTGGCACTCCAGTATGGCCCATGGAAGTGTTCTTGCAGAGCTCCCCCAGTCGCTATCCGTACAGGCATACCGTGCAGGTTGTGCGTCAAAGACGTACCAGGCGCTTGGACATCAGGATGAGCATCAATATATACGCACACCGCACCTTCGTGTCGTTCGCGCGTTGCAAGAAGACTGGACGTCGCCACCGAGTGGTCGCCACCCAAGACAAGCGGAATCGCATCGGATGGCTGCTCAATAATGGCTGCCCGCAAACCCAGAAGCCACGGCACTAAGGTCCGAGCGTTTCGAACATTTTCTATTCTGTCGGCACCGACATGTTTTCGATCAGCACCCCACTGCTGAAGCTTGACCGACCGCAAACCGGTAGCAAGAACACCTTCGAGGCCTCGATCCAATAATGTAGTTGGCCCATCTTCTGCCCCATCGCTAAAGCTTCCTAGACTTGTACCAGCAGAAAATATGACGAGGTCTTTTTGCATAATACCCTCATTATACCTATACCCGTTATGCTTAGCACGTTTCAGACAGGTTCCATGCAAAGTGAGAAACCCCCAGATCCCGCTCCGCATACCCTCAAAAACATATACAATAGAGGTATGTTCAGACAGATTAAGCGTATCGTACCAAAGCAAGCCATAAATGCCTTCCACTACAGCGAAGCTCTGGCAGCTAGCTTTGCATATCGTAACCCAAGTCGACACATGATCGTAATCGGCATCGTGGGGAGTAAAGGTAAGACCACGCTCGCCAACCTACTTTGGGCAGCATTGAGTGGTGACGGCTCGAAGGTCGGCCTGATTGGCACCGCCAATATTCGTATAGGCAATGATGAGCAGCTCAACCCATATCACATGACGATGCCAGGTCGACACCGCCTGCAGAAAACGCTGCACACGATGCGACAGGCAAATTGCCGATACGCGATCATGGAAGTTCCGTCAGAAGGACAGGCTCAGTGGCGACATGTGGGCATAGCTTTTGATGTGCTAATTTTTACAAATGTGACAAAAGAACTGATGGCTAGTCATGACTATTCTCTCGAAAAATTACACACCCACAATCAGAGAGTGTTCCAGCAGGTCGCTCGCCAAAAGTCAAAATTGATCAACGGACGTGTTCAACCAAAAATCCTCATTGCAAATGCAGACGCTGAGCATTTTCCGCAATATTTCGCCCATGTGGCCGACATACGCCGCAGTTATAGTCTGACCCACAAAAGCAATTATCATGCAAAAAATATAGTCACAGCTGCAGGGTCAAGTAGTTTTGTCGTCAACAAACACGGCTACAAGATTCCATTGCCAGGAGCCGTTAATGTCTCAAATGCAACTGGAGCTATTGCAGCAGCCCTGGAGCTTGGCAAATCCCCTCAGGAAATACAAAAAGGACTTTCTTCTCTTACGGTTATCCCTGGTCGTATGGAGCAAATCAATATTCACCCACGGCAGAAGTTTACGGTCGTGGTGGACTACGCGCATGAAGAGACAGGTATGGAAGCCCTCATGAAGACCGCCGCCGATATGCGCAGGAAATCTACCCAACGCATTATCACCCTTCTTGGGGCAGAAGGTGGTGGTCGTGACGAGAAAAAGCGTCCAATCATGGGTCATATAGCAATGTCGGGAAGCGACTTCGTGATTCTGTCAAATGTTGACCCCTACCGTGACAACCCAGATAAGATAATTGCCGATATAGCCCAAGGTGTCGAGGAGGCAAAGGGACTTCGTAATCATACATACTTTGCAATACCCGATCGTCGCGAAGGCATTCGCAAAGCACTCTCACTCGCTAAGCCTGGCGACATAGTACTCATTACTGGCAAGGGTTCTGAGCAATCGATCATAATAGACGGGAAGAAGTCAGCCTGGGACGATCGCGATGTAGTACGAGAGGAGCTTAGTCGCCTCCTCAAAAAACCACGAGCTTAATGGCTCGATGAGGCTATGAAGCCGATAACAGTGGCGGTCCACCAACAAAGCTGAGACAGGCCAATCAGCACTACAGAAAGCAGCTGAAGCTTGCGCGGTAGCTTCCAGAAATCCTCTGTGTCGTACGAGGCAAGCCGCGCGCGCAAGCGATCGAGCAAAATGCCATTTACTGCCAAAACTAGCACGGCTGCCAGCTTAACTTTCGTCCGGATGGTAACGTGCTCCGGCTCAAGCAACATACTCCCGGTCACGACCTGTAATGCAACCGCTGCCCAGATTAGCTTCTGTGCTATGCCCGACAACCAAACAACCTGGCTTGCTTTAGCTTTGCCAAAAACCCAAAGCAATCCCGCAGTATCGACGAGCAGGACTGAGCCAAGTCCAATCGCGAATCCTACCAGATGAAGAAATAACGGAACACTCACTCTGTATCTCCTTTGCGTTTAGTATCTTTGCCCCAGCGCCAATGTGGTGGCTCCCCTGTCTTATACGAAATATACACGAGCACCCAAACCCATACAAACCCGACTACTATGGCCACCAAGGTGCCTGACCATGACTCATGAAACCACATATCGCACACCGCAATAATGCCAGCGTACACTGCACACCACAGAGCGACGATCAGCCATCCCTGCCACGATGATGGCGTCCATCCCCAGCCGTACGTCTTAGCTCGAAACCACAGTCGCTTTTTCATAATCTAGCGATTCTCCTTACGCCAGACCAACTTCAAGCCCGACCAATCATCATCCACTGCACACACTTTTACATCTACTAAGCCATGTTCAAGCGCAAGCTCACGTATAAAGTCTTCACTGAGATTACCAGCTAGAGGCGATGATTTCTTAGGCCATGAGATCCAGATCATGCCATCTTTTTTTATCGCCTGAGCAAGCTCGCCGAAATGATCGACGAGTTCACTTTGAGTGCGCTCGAAGCTTTGTATGAAATCAAATCCCCCGACTTCGATCTCGTTCACAAACTCCACATCCACGGGAATACCACCGAGCAACGTATCATAATTATCTGGCGGCTCTTCGATCAAGGCCCGCATGCCTGAACGTAGACCTAATTTGTCCACTAGACTTTTCTTCGAGTATCCGCTCATGACTTCATTGTAATCCCGTCACGTGTGCGTTTCAAAAATCCCTCAAGGACGAGCGCATCGATGGCTTGCGCAATCTCAGCATCCGACCGTTCGAGCAAACCGCCAATGTCGGCAAGAGATACGGTTTTCTGATCAATCACTCGCGCAAGAATCGCGCCACGCAACTGTCGATGTGAGCCGGCAAACTTTGACTGGCGAGCGTAGTGCTTGCTACGTCGATTTGGATTCACGACAAGCTTGGCGAGCTCCGACCCATAATCCATCATTGCCCAGTACCATTCGCGCGGATGCTCACGATCCAAAGTAGCTGCAACAAACGGCACTATTGCCTTATCTGACACCTCTTCCTGCTCCGGAAAAAACTCGTGCAAGATTACACGACGAATATTTGTCTCGATGAACACGACGGGCTGCTCGAATGCATATGCAAGAATCGCGCCAGCAGTATTTGGACCAATCCCCTTGAATGCTGTGAGCGCAGCGAGAGTATCTGGGAGCTTGCCGCTATGCTCTCGCACTACATTGTCCGCTAACTGCTTGAGCCACAGCGCCCGTCGGTTATATCCCAGACCCTGCCAAGTACTCAGTACTTCCTCAGTTCTAGCGTGTGACAATGCATCGAAGTCAGACCAACGTTCAGTCCAAGCGAGGAACTTTGGCAGGACCCGGTCGACTTGGGTCTGTTGTAGCATGATTTCACTCACCACTACATTGTATGGCGAAGGATCTGTACGCCACGGCATGACGCGCCCGCGCTGCGCATACACCGCCCAAACAATCTCTCGAAACCGGTCGATTTCCTGTTCAGATATCATGCTCGCAGTATAGCGAATATTTGCTCGAAATCTAGCTCATTCACGCGCGATACCAGCTATAATAGCCAATATGACTTCACCTCGTCGCACCCCATCTCATCGCATTCCCAAGCCGGACGACGAAAATGGCGCGCAAGATACACAAGTTACACTAGATCAAGAGGACAGCCTGAGTATGCAGAAACGCAAACAACAAGAAGTCAGTCCTGACTTCGTTTATGACCCTATTCGAGACAAACGCCACGACCTCAAAGGCTTTGGTCCAAAGAAAGAAAAACGATCCTGGTGGAAAAAACTTCTACTAGGCCTGCTTGTTGTCGGTATTGTGGTAGGTGCATGGTTTGCATTCTTCACTTTGCGCAATGTGATTAAAATCGCCCCAAATTTCTTCAAGCTCACCCAAAAGCTCAAGGGCGAGGACGAGGGTCGCGTCAATATTCTCTTGCTTGGCATCGGTGATCCTGGACACGATGGTGAAGGCCTCTCTGACACAAACATTCTCGTCAGCGTTGATACAAATAATAAAAAGGTAGCACTGACCTCCATCCCACGTGATACTCGCGTAAAAATACCTGGCTATGGCTACTCCAAAATCAACAATGCTCACGCTTATGGCGACATCTCGCTCGCACAACAAACTGTAGGCACCTTTCTCGACGAACCCATCCACTACTACGTACGGACTGACTTCACAGGCTTAAAACAGGCGGTCGACGCTGTCGGTGGCATCGACATCACAAACAAAGACTACCTCTCTGACTCCGAATATCCATGCGACAACAATCAGTGGCGGAGTTGCGGCTTCACGCTCAAGCCAGGTACCTATCACGCAGATGGATCACTGGCGCTCAAGTACGCCCGGTGCCGCAAAGGTACCTGCGGCGATGATTTCGGCCGAGCAGCACGACAACAAGAAGTGCTCTCCGCTCTTCGCGCAAAAGCTACCTCAGTCGGCACCATTCTCGACCCTACCAAGCTCACCTCGCTCATCACCGCCGCAGGAGATAATGTAAAAACCGATATGTCGGTCGGTGAAATCATGCGACTCAATGACCTCACCAAAGACATCCCCAATGATCAATTCATCAATGTCGTATTCTCGCTCAAGGAAAATGGGTTCCTCAAATCTTCACCAGACGGAACTTCGGATCTTGTACCGATCGACAGCACGCTCGCTACCATCCAAGCCTTCGAGAATAACATCTTTGCTTGGGGGCCTATCTGGAAAGAAGACCCGTCTATCTTGATTGAAAACGGCACAACAGTAGCCGGCATCGGCGGCAAACTCGAGAGTAAATTCAGGCAAGACAAATACCCAATCACCATCTCGCAAGTCATCAACGCACTCAAAAAAGACTACACCACCACCCAGCTCTACGACATGAGCATGGCAGCAACCAGCCCTTCACCGAAATCTACAACTTCTACTGCTACGCTCGAAAGCAAGCCAAATACTCGAGGGTATTTGGAGGGGCTACTCAAAGTGAAAGCTACCGCCCCACCAGCCGGCATCGTCTCTAATGATGACTTCGTCATCATTATCGGTAGTGATTATGGTAACTACCTGCAGGTTGCCAGCCCAACGCCATGAGCGAACGACAGCAAGGGACCCGTGAACCACACGCACCAACTGCTCGAGAGAAGCTCGACGAGCTAGCAGCGACAGGAATGTATGTGTTTCATGGCAGCCCCGACCCACACATTGAAGAATTCGAACCACGACAAGCACATAACTACGACGCTTCAACCGATACCAACGTGCCCGATGGTGCTCCGGCGGTATTCGCATCTGATAGAGTGGATATCCCGATTTTCATGGCATTATTCAATCGCACTCATAGTGCCAATTCAGCAAGTGTCTTGAGCGGTACCGGTGTGCGTTCGGATGGCGAGGTTCGTAAGGGAGAGTTCAGAGCCACAAAGAACCTTATCGATGGCGTACGAAAGCCCGGGGTATACGGTATTGTATATGTTTTTGACAGGAGCCAATTTCTGCCTAGAGAGCCTGGATCATCCGAGTGGATTTGCAACACTGTCATACATCCCACTATGGCACTCACAGTATATATAAGTGACTTCCCCGAGAAAGTCACAGAAATCACGGTTGATGGTAAGCCTGTTTAAGTTGTTCATAATTCATTCGTAGTTCCCTGATATACTAATGGCATGAAAAAACTCAGCGACACCACGCCAGCCGAATGAGCGTCATCACTGAGAACGGCCAAAAAACCCTGCGCTTTGCAGCAGATCGTAACACTCTAGACGGGGCAAGACTACCAGGCACGATAGGGTATGTTTATGTCTTTCGACGCAGCGACTTTACAAAGCGATCCGACGAAGGCAAGCAGGCCGAATGGACGAGCCTCAAACCAGTTACGCCTGTCATGGCAGTAGCAGTGAAGCCACGAGACCTCCCGCCAAATATCGAAGTTATCGAAAATGAATAATATTCTCTGTTTGTTCGCTAAGCCAGGTATACTGTCAGTATGCCTAAGAAATCCCTAGCTACTCGCTCTTCGTCCGATGCTCGCCCCGAATTCCGTCCTCTCGCCGACCGGCTCCGACCCCATGAGCTCGGCGAGATGGTCGGGCAAGAGAAAGTCATCGGCAAGGGTGCATTTGTTCATGAGCTCATCGAGCGCAATGAAGTCACCTCTCTGATATTCTGGGGGCCACCGGGCTGTGGCAAAACGACACTAGCGCGCATTATCGCCGCATCTGGCGACTATCATTTCGTCGAGATCTCCGCTGTCACTGCAGGAAAAGCCGACGTTATGCACGTAATCGAGGACGCGCGAGCCATGCAGCGACTTGGCACGCGCACCATCTTATTCGTCGACGAGATCCATCGTTTCAATAAGGCGCAGCAAGACGCGTTTCTTCCCCATATTGAAAATGGCACTATCATCTTGATCGGTGCGACAACTGAGAATCCCAGCTTCGAAGTCATTACTCCTCTGCTCTCCCGCAGCCGTGTCATTGTGCTTGAAGGTCTCGATCACAAAGAGTTAGTAACCATACTCAAGCGCGCGACCAAGCTCTACCCTCAGCTTAAAGTCCAAGCTAAGGCACTCGATGCACTCGCCGACTTTGCTGCCGGCGACGCGCGAGCTGCACTCAATGGCCTCGAGGCAGCAATCCAAATATCCCCTACAAAGCTCGACCTTGAGACGGTTAAGCAAGCCATGCAGCAAGTAAATCTTAGCTATGATAAGACAGGTGACTTCCACTATAATCTCATCTCAGCGTTCATAAAATCCATCCGCGGCAGTCACGTCGATGCATCACTCTATTATCTTTTCCGCATGCTCGACGCTGGTGAAGACCCGAAGTTTATTGCACGTCGACTGATCATACTTGCCTCCGAAGACATTGGCATGGCAGCTTCAGCAGCGCTCAATCTCGCCACCAGCTGCTTTCTGGCAGTTGAGCGAGTTGGCTTGCCCGAATGTGAATACCATTTGGCTCACACTACTGTCGCGTTGGCAAAATCGCCAAAAAGCAGAGCCGTCGCTGATGCAATGGGACGAGCCAAGAAAGCAGTTCGTAGTTATCCAGCAGCACAAGTTCCCCTCGGACTACGCAACGCGCCCACGAAACTCATGAAAGAGCTTGGGTATGGGAAAAACTACAAGTGGCAGGCTGACTTCCAGGCACCAGAGGGGTTCTTACCGGAAGAGCTCGAAAAAGAACGCTTCTACTTTGACGACTAACAATCTCATCAGTACAATCTTGCTAGTACCTTTTAAGAAAGAGGGGGTCTACGTATGCGTTTCAAACGACCGCCAAAAACACCCGATTCAGCAGTGTCAGCACCACAGAACCAAATACCAGAAGATCCCGAAACTCCGCCCCCTACTGGCAGCAAATCAGAGACAGACATGGATGCAGTAAGACTCCAAGCCATCATCTCAGCTTGTGAAGGTTCTCATGGTTTCCCTGGATTGTAAACCAATGTAAGATGAAGTTTCCGAGACATGGGGGTGTCAATGAACCTACAATCTCGCATAGAAAATGCGCGAGCAACTTGGCGGCGCGAGGCTGAGCCGATTAAGTCTCAGTATTTCCAGCTGATGGCTGCGAAACACGACGTCGATAACCACATGCTAGGCGTTCGTGCGACGCCTTCCTGTGCGATCACGTACAACCATGAGTGGCACGCCTACCGTAAGCTCATCCGGCAACGGCGGCGACACGTCGTAATTGCGTTTCTCCGGCCGGGATCTTCGTGATCTCGGCCTCTTTTTTATACTAAGCCCTTGAGATATTTTTGACGCAGCTCTGGGTTAAATCGCTCGATGGCATACCGAAGCATAGTCCGCGGCATAGTTTTATATCTGCTACCATCACGCAACCATGCTTCCTCGACTTCTTGCCCTACGCGCTTGCCAACCTCACGCAACATCCAGCCAACGGCCTTCTGTATCAAGTCATGCGGATCATCAGATAAGATCGTAGCGATGCTCAAGGCCGGCTCGGCCTTGCCCTGATAAATGTTGTAAAAACATGACAACATCGCGATCCGACGCTCCCACAGATCTCCTGAAACAGCTAGCTTCGTAAGCACTGGTAAAGCATTGTCACCTAGATGCGCCCCCACTATATAGCTTGCTGATGAGTCAACGAGATCCCAGTTATTGATCTGCTGAGTATGCGCCATATAAAAGTCATAGACAGCCTGCTTCTGCTCTGCATTGCCACGCTTATACTGTTCCACAAGTATTAAGCAGGCACACAATCGTGCTTCGTGATAGTTGCTCGCCAGGAGTTTCTCGATTTCGCTGAACGGCAATTCGCGAAAACCACGAATAATCTTGCGCTGATCCGGGACACTTACGCCATAAAACTGATCACCGTGACCATAGTCACCAGGACTGGTCTTAAAAAACCACGCCGAGGCCTGGGCTCGCTCAGGAGTGCCTATCTCGAGGAGTTGTTTCTCTAGGGTATGAGCATGCATATTTTATAACCCTATCTGAGCATGTTTGTAGGCATCGAGCGCTTCGCGGTCGCCATCCACTGTCACATGCGCTACGCGCCCACGGCCCATGAATAGCATGACAAACTCCGGAGCTTCAGCGGTGAGTGTCAGCTCATGCGGGTCAGCGCCCCTACCACGCCGCGCAACAACAAGCTCTCCCGTCACCGCGTCCACCAATGTAACACGTATTTTTGCGTCGAGTTTGCGCAAAGCCAGCCTCGCAATCCCCGGCAAGAGTGCTGCCAAGCCGGCGTACAGCTCATCCGACACCTCGCGATGCTTTTTGAGCCTGCCGCGCAGGATATCTTCGTTATGAACAAAAAATTCGATCACATTGAAGCTCAGCTTTTTGCCCCACCAAGGAATGTGTTCAATCTGCTCTATCAATACCTGGTGAGGAGCCGATTTCTGCTTCTTAATTGCTGCTTCGTGCTGTCCATGCAAGGGCTGAAATACGATACCTACACGCGCCAAAACCGACCCTCGATCGCGCACAATTATATGCGAAACCAAGTCCTCTACATCCCAGCCTTCGCACAATGTCGAAGCGTGCCACTGCTTGTCGGTGAGCCCACGAAGCAGTTTGGCGAGATACAACCTCTCATTCACAATAAGCCGTTCGTATTGCATCATTTCAAGTGTACCATTTCACCAAGCCACCAGGGCGAGTAGAATACTAATAGCACAACCATGAACTCATTCTTTACCCCTCGCTCACAGCCTTTTATCATCGCTCATCGCGGTGCTTCTGGAGATGCACCAGAAAACACACTCGCAGCCTTCCGCGAAGCCATCAAGCAAAAAGCAGACGCTCTCGAGCTTGACGTACAGCTCACACGCGACGAGAGGCTCGTCATTATGCATGACCCCACCCTGCAACGTACCACCCGAGGGCGCGGATTCGTCTCGAAGAAGCGCCTTCACGAGATCCAAAAATACTCCGCGGGAAGTTGGTTTGGTCCAGGACATACAGCGGAGCGCGCACCTAGCTTAGAGGAAGTCTTTGAGGCTTTTGGTGACAAGACAAACTATGTGATCGAGCTCAAGTTCTACGAACGTCGGGGACATTTCTTTGCACATAAGGTACTCCAGGCAGTAGACGACCACAAACTCCTTGACCACTGTCTTTTCCTGTCATTCAGCCCATTCTTACTCGCACAGCTCAAACGTATAGAGCCAGAAGCTAAAACCTGCCTTGCTTTTGTACCTATAGGTGATCTGCTCCCGTCCCGATTGCTCACCAGCTCAGCCGATGTCCTAGCACTTGCTTCACAGTCTGTGAGTAAGTCGTATATGCAGAAGTTACGACGCCGTAATAAGCCGATCAATATCTGGGCGAAGGCTCACCGCCATGAAGATTTTGACCACGAGCTCGCTGTTGGTGCTGACTTCATAACAACCAATCACCCGCGTGCCCTGCGTGAGCATCTCCGTGAGAAATAAGCAAAAACTACCATCGGTATCGTACAAAATTGATCTGGTCACAGATCACAGCCCTACACTGACCAACTATAAGAAAACAATTTTCATAGCTGGCATCGCACTGCTATTGGCCAGCTTCGTAGGCTTCGGTGGCTATCTGTTTTTCACTAAATACAAGGCGCTACCAAGCACTTCAAATCTCAATGTTGAGGTGCGCAAGCGGATCACGTATGCCTTTGATGGCGTAAGCGAACAAGAGCAAGCCGATACCACACAACTACTCCGCACCTATGCTACCAAGCACAACTACGATCTCTTGGTAGCTAGTGGCACACCTGCTGACATAACTATCGCATCTACGACCGAACCAGATGATATACGACTGACAACAAAGAGCGAAATCAAACTCACCGACATCACTTCGGGCACGCCGCTTAGTAACAATGCCAAGACTCTGAGCCTACGACTGAAGAAAAGCCTGGATGAAAGTGAGAAAAAAGCTCTCACCGAAGCCTTTGCGCCAGCATACGCATCGAGCCCGAGAAGCTGGACTTACTTGGCGGTTGGTGACATCATCCCTGCACGCGACGTCTACACCTACTCCAAGCGAAACGGCTTTTTATTCCCCTACGCCAAGATCAGCGACACACTTAAAAGCGCAGATCTCACCGTCACAAATGTAGAGACAACCATTGCCGATGGGCAAGCCAACGGCGAAGGAGCAGGCATGATGGTTTTCACTGCTCCCAGTAAGGCATTTGACGGTCTCGTAGCTTCGGGTATCGACGGGATAAATCTCGCGAACAACCACTCGATGAATGGTGGCAGCCAGAAAGTTACCGAGATGCTCACAGGTCTCGATGTTCGCAAGATCGGTCACTTCGGTGTCAGTACCACAAATGGTATCAATACCTGGGCTACAACCGTCAATGGCATCAAAGTCATTCACCTGAGCTTTAACACAGTTCCTGGCAGCATTGATCCTACAGCGAGCACACCAGGAGCACGGCGCATTCCACTTAAGCCGTGGGGCAGCTTATCCGAAAGTGACGTAGCCTTTGTGCAAGGTCAAATTAAGGCAGCGAAGCAATCTGCCGATGTGGTCATACCCTGGTTTCAATGGGGTACCGAATACACACATGATGCAAATGACGAACAGCGCCGTCTCGCCCACGCGGCAATTGATGCTGGTGCCGAGACAGTAATCGGCACCCACCCGCACTGGACTCAAGGTATCGAGTGGTACAATGGGCACTTCATCGCCTACTCCCTCGGCAACTTCATCTTCGACCAAAACTGGAGCGACGAAACTCGTCGGTCTTTCGCAGCGCAGATTACCTTCACCGGGACAAAAGTGACGGGCGTGCAACTCATGCCTGCATATATTGAAAACTGGGTGCAACCGCGCTTCCTCGCCCCATCAGAAGCACTGTACAAGCAAATTCTCAGTGATGTAGCTGCGCACTCCTGGTGGCAATAATGTCCGCCAGATAGACACGCGACTTGAAATTCTTACGCTAATCTGCTAGAATAGTACCTGTCACTCGATAGTGACGACTATGAACCACACAATTCGACCAAAAACAAAATTCGCTCAATATCTGAAAGCATTCAAGCGATCAGAGGATAACGCATTGATTGCAGTAGCCGTGATTTCATCGGCTCTTGCAGTGAGTGCGCTTTTTATTCCTCAGACGTACCAACAAGCATCTGCTACTACCGAGCTTGATCTCGAAACAGCCCACACGCTCTGTCTGCAGGCCAATTCTGCCTCGGAGTGCGACGCCCTTGTACAACGCATAGCTGCCACCAAGCCCAAGCCAATTGCCGGTGACCCGATGCGGCCTTATAAGCCCTTCTCAAACTGTCGCGATGCGGTCGATTATATCTTCAATGACCGCACAGATTACGCACGTGCTATCGAGGTCGTATATCGAGAGTCGACCAACAACCCAAACGCTCGTCGCCCAGGAAGCCAATACGCTGGTTGTGCTCAGCTCTCGACTACCCTTCAAGCCACCTTCTTGCGCGGCCCATGGAACGACGCCTACTATAACGTACTCGCCCTTCGAGATGCGGTCGACAACCCTCGTTGGGGCTGGTGCCACTGGGATCTGGTAAATTACTGTGGCGCAGGTGGCGAGTTCTAATGAATACACTCCAGTCAGCCCGTATGAAGCATGGTCCGTAACACTATCGAAACTATTGCTTTTTTATTGATAATCTGCTAAAATAAAGAAGACCGTCAAACCAGTCTGAATCCCTCAGGGAGTACACTCTACATAAGAGACATACGCAAACCTGAGAGACTGAGACCTTGAGCTTAGTCACGTTCTAGAATCATTCGAGACACACTCGAGACGTGGTAAGGATAGCTCACAAGCTGACGATCACCCAAGAAGGGAGCGCAACCCCCGCGCCCCTGTGTACCTGGAAGGCAAGAACATGCATGCACCTCGAAAGAGGCCCCGAAGTCCGAAGCTGGCCGCGCTGCTCATCATCGCAGCAATCGCTGTCTTTGGCTCGGCCTGCGACTACAACCCCATCCTCGGCTTCGCGCCGAGCGATCTGCAGGCCTTCAACGCCCTACACGGCACCAACGTCACGATGGAGGATGCCAACGCCGCCTGTGCGCAACTGAACGCCGCTGGTGACCCGACCAAGTGCCAGAAGACGGTCGACTACCTGAACGGCCTCAAGCTGTCGCAGGCCCGCAAGAAGCCGGTGCCACCGACGGTCGCGGCCGTCAGCTGGTATGACCCGGCTGGGCTCGGTGGCATGTGTGCCTCAGGGCCCTGCCCGCCGAACAACAGCTTCTCGTGCGCGCACAAGACCGCGCAATTCGGGACGCTGCTCAGACTGACCAAGAACGGGCGATCCATCGTCTGCACGGTCGTCGACAGAGGGCCGTACATCTCAGGCCGTGCGGTGGACCTCTTCCCTGCGCCCGCAGAAGCGCTGGGCCTGAAGGGGCCAACAAGAAACTCAGGACCCGGTGTCTTGAGTGGCGTCACCATCGCCATGGCCTAGTCGCCACACGCGACACACACTCATGGCGGGATCCACGAGAAGGGTGGGAGGACTTCGGTCTTCCCACCCTCTTCTTTTCTTTATTCTGATTTTTTCTTCAGATCCAGGCTTGCTGAATTGATACAAAATCTCTGGCCGGTGGTCTCAGTTGGGCCATCTTCAAACATGTGCCCGAGATGAGCGCCGCAGCGGCTACAGACCACTTCCGTGCGAGTCATGCCATGACTCTCATCTGATCGCATCTCTACACTACCCGGAACCGCGCGGTCGAAGCTTGGCCATCCAGAACCTGATTCAAACTTATGCTCACTATCAAAAAGCACTTGCCCGCATACTTTGCACGTGTACGTCCCGTCAGCATGTTCGTCCCAATACTTGCCGGTAAATGGTGCCTCGGTGCCGGCATTTTGCGTAACCTCATACTCGTGCTCACTCAACCGAGCCTTGAGCTCTTCATCGCTTGGCTTCTTGAAATCACTCATTTCTTCAATTCCTCCACCCAATCCTTAATGATCGCAAACCCACCGCGCCAGAAATCAGCACTCGTCATGTCCACACCCACCTCCATCAATACTTCATGAGGATCACGCGAGGCACCTGCGGCTAGAACTGCCTCGATCTTGGCCACAAACGGCTTACCTTCCTGCTTATAGCGCGCGTACAGCGAGAGACTGAGCAGCTCACCAAAGCTATAGGCGTAGCAATAAAACGGTGTATGCACGATGTGTGGGATATAGGCCCATTCATGCTTGAAAACATCATCAACCTCTACTGCATCGCCAAACTGCGAGTGGAGTGTTTCAAGCCAGAGTCGATCAAGCTCAGGCACACCAGCACCCCCAGGGATCGCCTTATGCGCCTCGATCTCAAACTTCACAAAGTACGTCTGACGACATATCGTCGCATAGCTATCCGCCACCTTTTCTGCAATCATCGCTTTGCGTTCGTCGACATCTGATATGCCGGCGAGCATATTCTCAAAAAGCAGCATCTCGCCAAATGTCGAGGCCGTCTCGGCAAGCGGTAGATTAGCGACCACACTCGAGATCGGAAGGTGCGACGCGTACATGAAATGCACGCCGTGTCCGAGCTCGTGTGCTAGCGTACTGACGTCACGCGCCTTACCGGTGTAGTTCAAGAACACATACGGATGAATGTCTGGGGTTACAAAGCTACAAAATGCACCACCGCGCTTGGTCGGTGACGGATGCGAATCCACGTGCTTCTGATCAACGATCATGCGGGCTTTTGCTGCAAACTCGGGTGAGAATTCCGTGAAGCTCTTGAGGGTCAAATCGACTGCCTCGTTATAGCGATACTCTTGCTGACTTTCGCCGACTGGCGCGTAGATATCAAAGCGTCGCAACTTGTCGAGACCAAGCTGATCCTTTTTCCAACGGAAGAAATCTTGGAAGAGTACGCTCTCCTCCTCACAGACCTGTAGCAGCGTCTCAATCGCCCCGTCCGGGATGTGATTTGCTGCGTTGCGCATCGAGATTGAGCTCTCGTACCCACGCAACTTCGCCTCATATACCCAATCCTTCACGACCGCCTGGTAGATCTTGAAAAACTTTTCCTTCTGGGCTTCGTAGGGCACATACAGTGCCCGATAAGCGGCCTCGCGGGTCGCAGCTTCTGGAGCGTACACATGCCGCATGAGCTCTGAGTTGGTCTTAAAGACTTGCTTTTTACCGTTTATCTCGGCGGTGAATTCGAAATCCGTCTCGATCGCTTCGCGTAAGTCAGTCAACACGCCCACTCCCGTCGTGTCCTTGTGTGTGATGATACTTTCGGACTCAAGCGAAAGAGTATGTTTCGCCATCTTGCGGGAGTATGTCAGCGAGTATGTTTGCCCTTCTACGGCGGCGAAGAGTCGCTCGGCATTCGCGTCATCAAGCATCTGCATGCCATCAACATCTTTACCCTTCAACCACATACTAATCGGACGCGCGACCTCAGAGAGCTTTACGCCGAGATCTTGTGCTCGGGACTTCAGCAGAGCCGGCTCCCCTGCCTTGCCATCGGTCGATTCCCACAAAGACACACGATCGTACAAGCGTGCAATCTTGGCGCTGAGATCGTTACTCCAACCTATATATTGCTTAAAGTCTTGCTCGGGCATATCGGGAGTAAGCTTCGTCTGCCACTCGATGTATTTGGGTATGTCTGCCTCGATCTGCGCATACACTTCATCAAACTGCTCAATCGGCAGAATCTGCTCGAGATCCCACTGTACGGATTCTGGATTTTGCTTGGCCATATTGAACCCCTTTCATTAAAAAATGGCGGAGAGGGTGGGATTCGAACCCACGGTACCCCAAGAGGGCACACTTGTTTTCGAGACAAGCCAGTTCAACCACTCCTGCACCTCTCCGTATTTTATGGTGCGCCCGAAGAGATTCGAACTCCCGACCTTTGGTACCGGAAACCAACGC
>CAYMMM010000002.1:81511-89473 GCA_964391595.1 uncultured Candidatus Saccharibacteria bacterium
TATGGTGCGCCCGAAGAGATTCGAACTCCCGACCTTTGGTACCGGAAACCAACGCTCTATCCAGCTGAGCTACGGGCGCTTATCCCAAACGGAACACGACCAGGACATTATACCGTATTTACACCTTTACAAAAAAAGAAGGCCGGTGTGAATCACTAGGACTCACACCGGCGGTGCAGAAGATGGGACTCGAACCCACAACCTGCCGAGGGTATCGGCCGCTCGTAATGAAGGGCTCCGTGCGGTGCGGATTCCTTCATTCCAGTCGTCTTACGGACTGGCCACCTGAGCTCCTTCCGCGGTTTGATGATCGAAACGATCACTTATGTACGTGGTACGACGAGCGTTTGTCGCATCTACTCGTCCATACACAAGCGTCGTTCCGACAGGGCCGGTGAGTGGAATCGAACCACCTACCTACCAGCTGGATGCCGGCCACTCTGCCACTGAGCTACACCGGCTGGGTTTCTGCATGTGCAGAATGGGGTGCCTACAAGAGGCGCGAGCTGAGGTCAGGCAAGGAATCGAACCCCGGGCCTTCCGCTTTTCAGGCGAATACTCTAGCCACTGAGCTACCTGACCTGGTCGGGAAAGGGGCCCTCAGCTCCCAATCCCGGAAGTTCCCTGCGCTTGCGGGGTTTCTTGCTCGTCACTCGACGAGCCACGGGTACTCTACTCCGTGTGTGACATGCCTGATTCAAGACCAGGTACAGCACCGACGTCGGCCATGCCGCTGCAGCTGAGGGCTGCCCAGGTTTTACAATCAGTCACAAGCCCACATCCTGGAAAGCTTGCGTGTCATCGCGGCGACGTCGAGGTCCGGCGATCAAGACTGAAGGTCGGGAGCCAGTCGGCTCCGCATATTTGCGAGCTGCCGACGCCGACGATTTGGCGACCGTCTACTAAGGAGTATTGAACCTCAGCGGCGTCGGCTCTGCCGTGCCAAGAAAGCTTGAAGCCAGAGGCTCCGTACATCCCAGACGCGTCAGACTTGTTTGAAGGTGCTATGTACGAGATGCCGTGTCCGAGCGACTTGCGCTCTCAGATTGCTCTATATCTCTCCCAAAATAAGGACACGGACTGACTCGGCATACCAAGGCACACGAGTCAGATGATTTTCACTGCCATAAGACAGGACCAGCCTTCCATGTATGAAAGGCTCGTTGTGCATTATGGTGCGCTCGGGGGGTTATGTAGGACATATAATGATCGTCGTTCAGAAAGCGTCAAAGCGAGCTTTACCCTTTCCTCTCTCCTCCATTATCGAACCTGGTTTCGAATCCCTTTAGCCAGATTGTGAGGTAACATCGATGACCTGCATCGACCACTTGAATTTTGGTGCGCTCGGGGGGATTCGAACCTCCGACCTTCAGTACCGCAAACTGACGCTCTATCCAGCTGAGCTACGAGCGCACATGATTATCTTGTGTAGGATTGATTTATAAATGTTCGACTCGCATCTGTTCAATGAGCAATTATCTCGCTTTGTATGTACACAGAAACAGGGGTTATTTTATCGCTTTTGGCCTGATCTGTAAAGCCCTAGAATTTCAAACGCTTAAAGATCGACTCACCGAGATAGCCTTCCGGCTCCGACTCGGGGAGCACAGAGCCAAGGATTTCGGCGATGTCATCCGCTACTTCAGGTGTAGCATGTAGGGTAATCAGTACTGCAAAGCGCTTGGTCGGAATGAGTTCAAACACTGGCATACCGTTATTTTCTACCTCAAAGAACGACTTGAAGGCATCATAGGGGTAGTGCTTGCCGTCTATCGTAACGGTGAATGTAGTCAGCTCATAGTCGTGAGCATCCGTTCCTCGCGAGCTGTACTTGGTAAGTGCGACCGGTACCAGTAATCCAAGCGGGAGAAAGAACCAGCTCTTAAGGAAGATAGCTGCAACGATTGCGGCGGCGGCGATGCATCCCATGATGATGTACCACTGGGCAGCATGGTGCGACCCCGCTTGTTCCTCATTTCGCCAGCTAAGCAAGACATCGTCATCTACATCATCCGCTGCACCTGGGCCAATCTCCTCCAGATCGAGTGCTTCCGACACAGGCTCGACTCCTGCAGGCTGTTGTGAACCAGAAGTGGCTTCAGGATGTACCCCAAAGACGGGTGTTTGTGGCGCCTGTGG
Organism: uncultured Candidatus Saccharibacteria bacterium; assembly: GCA_964391595.1. GTDB lineage: Bacteria > Patescibacteriota > Saccharimonadia > CAILAD01 > JADZGC01. Next base: position 83,651 of record CAYMMM010000002.1, read on the forward strand.
CTCCAGGCTCGAAGCTGGAGCCTGGCCACCATCAGATTGCGGTTGTATGCTTTGTCCTGGACCCATAGTCACTAGTATTATGGATCACCATACGCAAAAAAGCTACTACGGTTATGGTTATTTGATTATTCCTGGGACTTGTCGAGCTTGTCGAGACCGATGAGCTTGACCCCGACATACACTACACCAGCAATGATCGCGAAGTCGATGAGTGTCGATACGAAGCTGCCATACGCTACAGTTGCTTCACCGAGCTTAAAGGTTGCGCCCTTGAGACCTTCAGCTGAGCCGAGCGCCAGGCCAACGATAGGGTTCACGATGTCCTCCACCAGTGAAGTAACAATCTTTGCGACCGCCCCACCGAGGATAAAACCGACTGCTAGACCAACGACTCCTTGTTCGCGGATGAAATCCATAAATCCACCGAGATGTTTTTTCATACTATTCTCCTAAATAATTGCTCTATGAATACAGCGTATGCCAATCGTAGGCGTCTCGTCAATCAATTGGCGTCTGGCGGAGAGAGAGGGATTCGAACCCTCGGTACGGTTTCCCGCACACACGCTTTCCAAGCGTGCTCCTTCAGCCACTCGGACACCTCTCCACGAAGTGAATGACCAGATTGTATCAGATTTGGTCGAGCTTAGCCCAGCTTCTGCTTGAAGTCTTCGACGAGATCGACAGGAGTCGGATCGATACCATTCATCATGCCAAGATAAGCTGATACGTAATCACCGAGAAGAATGGTCCAGAGCAGTTGTTGCAATGCAGTCGTACCACGAGCCTCAACGATCTCTGGCTCATACCCATGGCTCTCAAGCACATCGCGCATGACTTCGATACGCTTATTGATACGTGCAAACTCCAGATTGCTATGCAGTACCACACTTGTTACAGGCTTTTGCTCGGGAAAGAGCCAGCCTTGCATCTCATTGTGGTTCAGCTCCGAGAAGACATTACACCAGGCCAGCTGCTTGGCATTTTCATTGATGTCTATCTTCCACTTATATGCAGCTGCGCGCAAACTCATGCCGCTATATACCACGACCGGCTTACCCACCAGCTTTTCAGCAAGATCAACTGCCATATTTTCGCCTTCGGTGTTGTCCATGTTGAATGCACTTTTCTCGATATCAAGCCAATCTGCGACATCAAGAAGCTCGCGACGCAAATCGACTCCTTCAGTCAAACGTGCATCCTCAAGCAAGCATGCGAGAGCCTTGACCCCAGCGAAGACGCTCAGGCGTGGCTGCGAGACCTCTGGGAGCTCGAGGAGCATGGAGTTCGTATCTCGCGCCTGATCGAGCAAAGTGCCGCCAGCAGTCATGATCACAATGCGCGCCGAACGCTTCTTCGCATCTTGGAGCGCCGCGAGTGTCTCCTCAGTATTACCAGAGTAACTCGATATAACCACCAACGTCTCAGGCCCTACATATCCTGGGAGAGAGTATCCGCGAACAATCTCAAAAGGCACCAGCAAGCGAGCCCCAAGCCAATTGCGAATCACATCTGCGGCCAGTGCCGATCCCCCCATACCAGCCAAGACTACATTCTTAAGCCCCGCACCCCAATTACTCGTCACATCCTGCGTCATTCCATCGGCAAAGCTCAGGCGCAACTGTGCAGGCTGGGCATCTATTGCGCTCAAAATGTCGTGACTATCATGCTTGATCAGATCGTCGAGATTTTTCATATGTGACCATTATACTGATACGTTGCACTGCTGTCAGGCATGACACTGGAGATGCGTTAAATGCTTGCAGCTTATGACAAAAAATGGTAGTATCTACAGATCGGTCGATACCGCGAATCAACGAGGATACGCGATGAGATCGTGCAAGGAATGCACCTACTAGCACCTACAAGGAAGGTTTCACCTTGTCTTTCCGAACAACTCAGTCGAACTGGCTCAAGGAAGCAAGCAAGCGGGTCTACAACGGCAACGGCAAGAGACCCACGACGCTGCTCGACGTTCAGTTCACCGACTGTCAGGATGGCTGGAACTGCGTGGTCGTGCAGGATCCAGACCTGGTCGTGCGCTTCCTCTTCGAGGAGCTCGTCACCAAGCCGGGCACGCCAATGTCCAACTCCCAGTATCGTGGCCTGCGCAAGCTGCTGGTCGCGGTCTGCGAGCTGGCCGTGCGGAAGGAGGCGGCGGGTAGTGTCCTGCGAGGCCACCGAGAGCTCATGGATGCTCTCGCGGCCAACATGCCGGACCTCAACGCCGAATTGCGGGAGCACGAGGAGGCGCTTCGTCGCGCCGCACTCGACCCCGTCGCGGCCATCGCCTGACAGCGACGAGTTCAACCGCACAGTCTTCACGACTGAGCACACCGCCCCGGGACATCACGTCCCGGGGCTCACTTTTTACTAAAAGAAAACAGGGTGTTGATCTGGACAAATCCAGACCAACACCCATAGATGTTGTGAGATCAGCTGATTCGTGCCAAACGACCCTCTAGGTCGAAGTCGGGCATGCCTTCATTGATCTGTGAGACCTCCTCACGCGCTTCATGCTCGAGCCGATCGGACTCGACCGACATGATGCGTTCCAGATCGCTCAGCGCCTGGAGTGCCGCATCAAGCTGAGCATGATCCAGTGGGCGACGTGGTCCTTCGTCGAGATCCAGCCACTCCTGCTGCGTGTGCGGCAGGCGTGAGAACACAGTCTCGTAGAGCGGATCAAGAGCCAGGACTCGCAACTCCGAGTGCGGACCATTGATCAGAAGTGACCACTCACACCAGATCTCCCAGTAGTCGGCCTGGCCCTCGGCCTTGGTGAGCTGCTGGTAGAGCGCCCAGGTCTCGTGTGCACGCCGGAAGAACTCCAGTGCGAGCACCCGATCCCCGCGACCCGAGGCCATCAGGCCAGTGCGAACCTTCTGAAGGTTGCGAGCGGCGGTGTGCTTACGCGGGCCGAAGTCGACTTCGCCAACCTCGAGAGCGGCCAGTGCGGCAGCCGTGAGGTCTTCGATGAGGTCGTACAGGCCGATCTTGGTCAGGTGGTCGGATTTGATGGTGGTATGTGGTTCTGCCACAAGTCCCCTTCATTCGTAGGTGCGTTTACAGATGGCAACAGGGGCGTGTGAGCCCCCGCGCAAGTCTCTTATGTTAGCAGAATATGAGAAGTTTGTCAAAGGGTCTTGGCAACTTTCTGTAATCTGGCCAATCTCGGTAAGTAACTAATAAAAAGATGAAGCGCCAACCCTTTTACAGGTTGACGCTTATTTGGACTTACGGTGAGTTACATGACTCCTCCGATGGTCGTGGGTGGTGAGCAGCATAAGGCCTTGAAGACGTTATGTGCTCGTGTAGATCGAGAGGCTACTTCCGCAGCTTGTGGCTGTGGTGCCGCGGGCCACTGTAGACCTTACCCTCGATGTGGGGTTGTCCGCTCGGGTTACGGTGACCGTCCCAGTAGTCCGCACCGCAGCGAAGCGGCTTGGATACACGCAGATCGATCTCGACGTCGTCACCCGTGAAGGGTGCCGCGAGCTCCTGCGCCAAGGGGGCGTAGAAATCCGGATCCTCATCCGGGATCTCATGACCCTGGGCGCGCAACTGGCGCTCGAAGTCATGATTCGAGATCGGCTTGAGCAGCAGATGCCTCACTTGCCACCATCCTTCGTGCTCGTGATGAGCTGTCGGGGCGCGGGTGTGGTGATCACCATCTCCCGGATGGGGAGCTCGCGCTGCCAGACCATGGTCGTGAGACCCTGACCGCTGTCTCGGCGCTTGCTGCACTGCGTTGCCTTCATCATTGAAGCAGTAGTTTCCTTCCGTGCGGGGAATAGGTGCGAATGAGAAGTCTAGATGATGCCCGTGCGAACGAGCTCCTTCGAGGCCTCTCCCGCAACACTCTGCGCTTAGGTGCAACAAAGTGCTCTGGGAGAGGACAAAACGTTTGGAATGTGGTCTTGAGACCGGGGAGTAAAGCATATCCGGTGTGACCCAGATAAACTCGAGTACGATACGAATCGCACCCCTCCCCGGCCTCGCGGCGTCCTCTGTACTGGAATGTGGCGTTGAGGGGCCAGAGGCAGGCGCGGGAGGCGCCTTTGTGGTCGACTTGCGTCAAACCACGGCCTCCAGCCCCTCGCGGTACCCAGCTGAACTGAGCAGCTACTTCTTGCCGCCCTTCTTCATGCGCTGCTTCTCCTTGGTGCCCTTGCCAGCGCCGGCCACGACCTGTCCACGCGAGGCGGACGAGCCGGGGACTCCCTGAGCGTTGGCCTTGCCCGTGGCGAAGCGGCGCTGGCGCTCGATCCACGCCAGCGGATCGACCGTCGGTTGCTGCTGGGGCGGGTTCGGCGCGTCGCGCTTCTCCTGTCCCGTTCGCTTGGCCGCCGTGCGGTCCTCCCAGAGCTGTGTGAGCTCCTCGTAGAACCCCCGAAGGAGCGTCTCGAGCTGCTCGAGCACCGGGATGGGGAGCTGCCGCAGCACCGCCCGCCTCAGCTGACCGGAGTACACGTGGACACTCTCGTCCTCGTGCTCCCGCAGCTTCCGCTGGTAGTACTTGGTGTAGTCCCGCACTCCACCGTCGTACTCGATGTGCACCAAGTGCACGATCGAATCGACGAGCCGCTTGACGGTCTCCTGGTTCTCGAGCCACTCCTGGAAGGAAGGCTCGAGGGCCTGGATCTCGCCGACCAGGGCGTTCAGCTCACCCTTACGCAACTGACGCTGCTTCTTCACGAAGATGATCAGAAGCTCGCGTCCGCGCGAGGACAAGCTGGCCTGGTACCAGTCGTAGTGCGGTCCGTCGATGATGGACTGCACGAACGTCGTCTTGACCTGGCGGTCGGACGGCGTCGACTGGAGGGGCTGGGGTTCCGCCGGCGTGAGCTCACGCATCTCGCGATGCAGCTCGACCAACATCCGGTAGAAGATGCGGTGACGACGGTTCCGCCTGCAGAGCGCCACGAAGGTGTGCAGACGCGCTGCACCAGCCTCGGAGAGGTTCCGCTTGTACCAGTTGATCCTCCCGTTCGGGAGATCCAGTCGGATCATGCGGATGACGTCCTCCACCAACTCGTCGCGCGTGGCGCGCTCGTCAGTGGGGGCGAGGTAGCCCATCGAGACTGCGTACTCTTCGAGGGCCATCCAGTCCTCCACGGAGCGCAGTTCGCTCTTGAGCTCGGCGAGGTCCCGCTGGAACGGCGTCAGGTTCGGGTCGACGTCCTTGGACGGCTTCGCCTGGTTCTGCTCCTGCGGCTCGCCGGTGGCGGGCTCCGTGTCGGTCACGAGATGGAGCACGGGTGCTCCCTCGCTGACCACGATCGGCTGCTTCGAGGACTTCAAGGCCTCGATACGCCGATCCAACTCGGTGGGCTCGGTCTCCGCGTCGTACATGCGAAGTCCACGCTCCACCTCCTCGGGGTTGGAGCTGCTGAGGAAGCCGACGATCATGTCGTCGAGCCTGCTGTTACCCGTCGTACGACGGGCGGGGATGTGGCTCGCCTTGAGGGTGGCCGTGAGCAGCTGGTCCTCGGAGATGGCGACCGACGGCTCGGTGGTCTTGGTGGTCTTGATGCTGGACTTGTTGGACATGGTTAGTCACTCCTTTTCTGCCCGAAGGCACAATCCCCTGAGGGGAGCATTGACCACCTATGGTCTCCGCATATCTGTTGGCTATCTGATGATCAGGTATGCAGCTGATCCGCTCCAGATAGGAACAGAATGGCAACAGATATGAGTCAGATAGATATCAGATACGCGGAGACCAGATAGATCACCTGGTATATTTCCAAACGTTTTGTCAAAGTAAACCTAGCAAATTGCTAGGGTTTACATATTATCACAGATATAGCTTTTTGTCAATAA
>CAYMMM010000003.1:0-56796 GCA_964391595.1 uncultured Candidatus Saccharibacteria bacterium
TGATCCATGTGCCAGGTTCGCCGATCTTTCATCTTGAAGTGCATGTGAATAGTGGCTATCGGTACGCTAAGAAATCACACTATGAGCTACCGCATCTGCTTGAGCACTTGGCCTTTGAAGGATCGAAGCGTTTTCCAGACCCTCGTGCATTGCGCTACGAGCTGGAGAAGTATGGCATTTATCAAAATGCATACACATCTTTTAATAGAAACGGGTATGAGTTCTACAGCGCCAAAGAATACATTGATCACATCATCGACCTTGGGTATGAATGGCTTCTCGAGCCGACCTTTAGAGAAGAGGCAATCGCTCAACAGAAGCAGGTTGTGGAAAATGAGCTCACGCAGCACATCGCCAATGCTGAAGGACAAATTGGGTACGCACTCCATCAGTCTCTCAAAAATCAACAGGTGCTCAGCTGGAAGAAGCGTATTGCGACTATGCAATCTATAACTCGTCACGACATTGTGTCCTATCATCAAGGTCATTATTATCCAGCGAATTTACTCCATATCATCACAGGGGATTTGCCGCGGACTCGTGTGAAGCACATTAAGCAAATGATCGAAGCGAAGCTACCAGCTGCAGTGCAGAAGCAACCCCTTGCTGCAGCGCCAGTATTACCGAAGCCGCCAAAGAGCCTGCGCATTTATACAAAATATCCGCATAAGGATGCGGTGCGTTTCACGATCGAGTTTACGAAGCCAGGATTCGACGAAACTTTTGATGCAAAACATTTTACCGCATTGCAGATTTACAAAACTATTCTCGGTGAGGGTATGTACTCTCGTCTTTTCATCAAGACTCGTGAAACGGGTCTGACATATTCGATCGGAACGTATTTGGGGGCAAGTCGTGAATACAGTTATTTTGAAATAGCCGATAAAGTGCCACCGAAGAATGTCTTGCCGCTCGTACAGCTTGTATTTGAGCAAATGCGTGCTGTCGCAGATGGTGGATTTAGCGATGAAGAGCTCGATAGAGCGGTCGGATACCAGATAGGACGCCACGCGACACGGTTTCAGACGGCGATGAATTATCTTTCATGGTATGAGGACGTCTATACGCAGGGTATGCCGCTGCTGACGCCCGATGATGTGTTGGCTGAGCTCAAGCAAGTCACTCGTGATTCGGTCATCGAGGCAGCTGTCGCATTTTTTGGTAACCCTTCCTTGCAGCGACGACTTGGTGTGGCAAGCTATGACAAAGTAGATCCGGCTCTCGAGCAGCTTGTCGCTGACTTTGCGATCTAATTCAATGGCGACGGGCCCAGCTCCGAAGAGCTGGGCCCGGGTCTACGCAACGAGGCGCAGAAGGGTGGTGGGGTATGAAATAGGCGCCCAGCAATGCAGCCGGTTCCTAGAGTCTTACCAGGTTTCCATCAACCCGTCATCGCAGAAGTTACCTTCTTTTGATGTCTTTTCCTACAGCGGCGCCAGTTACTGGCACCTCGAGCCCCCGGGGTCGGGCAGCGCTCGTGTAGTGGTGTGTGAAGTTTTCAAGGCGGTGTCTCGTCTTGGACCCTTTTTTGACCGCCCCACCGCAGTCAGAAGTTATCCAGATGTGAGTATATTATACTAAATTAATATATCTGTCAAGTATTTTCCTTACTCTTACTTCTACCAGATATGCGCCAGATATAGTACAATAGAAGACCATGATTAAGCTGCAAAATCTACATTTTGAATACGGCCACACGCCGATTCTCGACGCGATCACCTTTACGATTGGGCCAGGCGACCGCATTGGCTTAATTGGGCCGAATGGGGCTGGGAAGTCGACACTTCTGAAGCTGGTCGCCGGGGAGCTGCAGCCGAGCGATGGAGAGATTGATCGTACGAGTGACATCGTCGGGTTTATGCCTCAGGAGCTTATTCAGTGGCGCGACCTTACTGTGCAGCAGTGTGTCGAGGAGCTGACGGGTGTCGCTGGCGCGTATCGTACGCTTGACGAGGCGAGCCAGAATCTCGCAGAAGATGATACTACATATAATCAGGCACTCGAGCGGCTCGAAGGTCTTGGTGCATATTCGCTTGATGAGCGTCTGCCACGCGCACTTCGTGAAGTAGGACTGCCGGAAAACATTAATGATCGTACGGTCGGTGATCTCTCTGGCGGTCAGCAAACGAAGCTTGCACTCGCGAGTATTCTCGTGGCGCAGTACGATGTATTTTTACTCGATGAGCCAACCAATAATCTCGATATCGCTGGCATCGAAGCGCTGCAGAAATTTATTAAGGAATCCAAGGCGGGCTTCCTGATTATCTCTCACGATCGTAGTTTCTTGCGTCAAGTAATGAATAAGATTGTGGTACTTAAGGACGCAGCCGGAGGTATGGAATATTTTGGTGGTGGCTTTGCAGCCTGGCGCGAACAGACGGCTCGAGAGCGTGATGCTCAAGCGCGGGCGCATCGTGTGGCTGAACTTGAGCGCGAGAAGCTCGAATCAGCCCTCGAACGCCGCGCCGCCGCCAGTGTGACCAGTGACCGTAATGATGCCGGTAAACGTGACAATGACAAGATGGCGACTGACCGCAAGAGTCAGAATGCCGGTAAGACTTTGGCGCGGGCTGCTAAGGCACTCGAGACGCGCCTCGAACGGCTCGATGAGGTTGAGCGACCAGATGAAGAAGTTGATCTGACGGTGCTCTTCCCGACGACACAGAATCGTCCGGGTGGCGACATGGCTTCACTCAGTGGCGCGGTGGTTGAATATAACTCGGGTGATTCTCAGAATCAAAAGCAACTAGGACCTTACGATCTTGTGGTGCGCGGCGATGATCGGATTGCGATCGTAGGTCCAAACGGCGAAGGGAAGTCGACACTCGTAAAGCTCTTGGCGGGATTGATTGATCCTGTCAAAGGTGAGCGCACAGTAGCTGAAGCTACCAAGATTGGCTACATTGCGCAGCAGCCTGAGTTTGAGAAGCCAGAAGACTCGCTAGTAAATAATGTCGCACGCATGGCGGGCGTTGATCAGACGAAGGCTGCCACCGAGCTAGCTCGCTTCGGCATAGCGCGCGAAGGCCAGCTTGTGCCTGCAAACTCAGTGAGCCCTGGTCAGCGAGGGAAGGCATTTCTCGCGGTGCATGCGCTGCGAGCGACGAACCTACTCATTCTCGACGAGCCGACAAATCATCTCGATGTGCACGCCAGTGAAGCGCTCGGTAAAGCGCTGGCGACCTACCCTGGTACGTTGATTGTGGTCAGTCATGATCGTGATTTTCTCAATGAAGTCCAGATCAAGCGCTACGTTGTGGTGCAAGAAGGCAAGGTGCTCGGTGAAAAAGAATCGCTAGCTTACGCGCGTGCACATGGACTTATGAAAGATACCAACGAGGATAACGCCACGTAGGCTCGCTGGCTACAGGTCACTACTCCTGGTAAGATAAGGTAAATATGAAAACGCAACTCATTACACTCAAAGAATCTATCGAAGAAACCGTTACCGTCGAAGGCTGGGTCTATCGTATGCGTGTGCATCCAAACGTCGCATTTTTGGACGTGCGCGATGCCACAGGCATCTTGCAGGTTGCCGGTAACCCGGAGCTCTTGCCCGACGGATTGGGCATAGAAGACTTAGTGCGCGTGTCGGGCAAAGTTGTGAAGCGGGGTGAGCGGTATATAAATGCCGACCAGCCACTCGGTGAGATCGAGCTACAGATGACGAGCGCGAAGGTGATCAGTGCAAGCGCCCAGACACCATTTGTGCTCAATCAGTCGACTGCTGAAATCGACGAGTCGGTGCGGCTCAAGTATCGCTATCTCGATCTTCGTACTGAGCGCATGCAGGCAAATCTTCGCTTGCGACACGAGCTTGCGCAGGGATTTCGTCAGCATCTCAATGAGCAGGGCTTTCTCGAGATCGAGACCCCGATGCTTACGAAGGGTACACCAGAGGGCGCTCGTGAGTTTCTCGTCCCATCGCGCCTCTATCCGGGCGAAGGCTATGTTTTGCCCCAGTCACCGCAGCAGTTCAAGCAGTTACTCATGATTTCGGGTGTGGAGAAATACTATCAGTTTGCGCGCTGCTTCCGTGACGAGGACGGGCGTAAGGACCGACAGCCAGAGTTTACGCAGATTGATATCGAGATGTCGTTTGTGGATCGCGATGACGTGATGAACTTGCTCGAGACGGCCATGCGCGAAGTTATCTCGAAGGTTGCGCCAGGCAAGAAGTTGCCAGAAGGTGACTTCCCGATCATGACCTACGATGAAGTAATGGAAAAATACCAGTCCGATAAGCCGGACATTCGTAAGGATAAAGATGACCCTGACGAGTTCGCATTCTTGTGGGTTGTGGACTTCCCGATGTTTGAGCGCGATGAAGAAACTGGCAAGCTCAACGCCATGCACCATCCGTTTACGGCGCCAGACATCGAGGATATCAAAGAGCTTGATGCTTCAGACGAAGAGTTGCTCAAGATGAAGACGCGTGCCTATGACCTGGTTTTGAATGGCTATGAAGTGGGTGGGGGGAGCATTCGTATTTCTAGTGCCGAGTTGCAAAAGCGAGTATTACAGGCGCTTGGTGTAGATGATCAGGATATTCAGGATCGCTTTGGGCACCTGCTCGAAGCATTGACCTTTTCGCCACCGCCACATGGCGGAGTTGCAGTGGGTTACGACCGCCTTGTAGCGATTCTGGCTGGGGAGCCAAACATTCGTGAGGTTATGGCATTCCCGAAGACTGGAGAGAGCAAAGACCTCCTCATGGGCTCACCTTCCGATCTGACGGACGATCAGCTAAAGGAAGTCGGTCTCAAAAAGCGCTAATTTCTTCGCGCCTTGAATCGTAACCCTAGCAAAGTAATTGTTACGAAAGTGCACAGTAGTGCAAGCCAATCGCCGAAGCGAGTATAGATGGTAGTTGTATTATTCGTTTGCACCGATGCGAGCATGGCTTTGGTTGAGAAAGAAGTATCTTTTACGATGAGCGTACCGTTAATATCATATGCATAGCTATAGCTTCCTCTGGCCGATTGTACGAATGGTCGTGCATTTGCGACAGCGTGAAGTATGCCGAGCGTTTCGGTCTGAGAGTGGTACAGGGGAGATAAGCCAACCGTGTCGAGCGAGCCAGAATTCGTAAGCAGGGTAGCTCCATTGCTCGCCATACCGCGGTATACTTCTGGGCTGACGACACCCGAGCAGGCGAGTGCACCAATTTTGACTACGCCCGTGTCATAGGCTAGTTCTCGAGAGGGGGCAGAACTCACGCCTCTCTCCTGGACGTAGGTGTCTATGACTTTCTGGTTGCCTGACGCCTTGAGTAGTCCTGTGATGAAATATGGTAGGTACTCGCCGCCAGGGGCCAAGAACCATTTATGTTGACGAAACACGAGTGAGCTATTTGGGTGTCGGTAGGCTACAAAATTTATATACGGTCGCTGTGATTGATCCTGGTAGCTATCGACGAGGATGCTAGACGAAGTCCTAGCGAGTTTGCTGGCTGTGTCGATATCTTCTTGTGGTGTAAAAGCAAAATAATGCGAGTACTCGGGAAGCAATATGATATCTGCTGAATGTTGCGGTAAGGAGGCTATTTGCTCATTAATAGCCCTATCATGCTCCTTAAGGTTTTTGTTGGTGCCTATTTGTACGATTGCAATATCTTGAGAAGCTCCGTTTGGTTGTCGCCAGAGCAGGTAGGTCGCCTGGGTCACTATGAGGAGTATACCGCAGGCCAATAGAATGTTTATCCGCTGCTTTGGTGCGTAGATTACCTGAAGAATTGCCACGCAAAGAAACACAAAGACGCCGCTTAGTATCCATATGCCACCGATTCGGGATAGGAAAACCAGCGGGGTGCGGACGAGATTGTAGCCCAGAGCACCTATGATGATATGACTACCGATACGCCCGAAGTGCCCGGCAATGATGAGCGAGAAAAAGATACTCTGTAGATATTCGGCTGCAACCCAGAGTGTAGGTATCAGCCAGAGAGCCTGATTGTGTTTCCAGTCTACGCGTAGCTTTCGGTATGCCCAAACAGCGACTGGGGGTGCGATCGAAAACGCGAAAGAGAAAAGCACATAGACAAGCGTGAAGGAGATTTTTACAACTGGTACATCGGGTGCGATGTCGGTAAGACGCGTCCCTCTAAGCCATGACATTTGGTATGCAGCGTAACAGAATGAGACTATCCAGCATGCAAAGATCGGATGGGCCTTAAGCCACAGGCGGATTCGCTCTATGGCTTGCATGGCTACTTGCATAGTTTGTGGCGCCCGCCCCTTGTGTACCACTTATTAACTACGAATTAATTGGTTGTATTACCGCCACCGGTAGACGGTGTGGGTGTAGCTGTTAATGTTGGGGTAGTGCTTGGACTAATGCTGCCCGTAGTCGTTGTAGGTGAAGGTGAACTTGTAGTAGTAGGGGTTGGGCTAGCATTCTGGATGGCAGCTCCGTATCCCACCATACTGCTATTTCTCGAGATACCCATAATATTTAAGATGTATTCACTGTAAGTAGATGTAGACGTATCGAACATCTTACCATTCTTATAGATTTTCGTGCCATCATTACTTATGCTGCCATCTGTTTGAAATATACCCAAAGTGCCTCCAATATTTAGATACGCAGGTATCGTTTGTGTAGAGAGTGGGGTATACGTTTTGTCTGCGCTACTAAACTTCCAAAGCCTTGAAGAATTCGAGTCCAGCCCAGATGCAAGAATATAGTACGAGTCCTTTGTGTCACTTGTGAGTATTTCGAACCATCCGTTACCACCTGCGAATGTAGAAACTTTGAATGGTCGTGAGATAGGCGACTGATCAGCTTGCGCTGTTAGTCTAAAGCTAACCGGCACTATCCCTGATGCTGTGACTTTTCCTGCGCCATCCTTCTCGCACACACGGGCACGAAGTAAGACTTCGTATCCGGCTTTCATCGTGTAATTTTGTGTTGCACTTACCCAGCCCGGAGCATTGCATCCATTACTGTAGTCAACGTTCATACGCTTCATAATAATCGATGAGTCCAGCTTGATACGTATTGTATTTGTATATTTTGGATCGAGTATGTTGAGATTTGGATTGTTGTATTCAAAATCATCAATTAGTACATAGATATAATGATTAAGCGGATCTGCGAACATCGGTGCCTCAGCAATGTCGTGGTAACCGTTATTCCATTGGAACGGGATCGGAGTGCTGCTTTTCAATGAGCCAGTCTTGAGATCGAATATATTAAAGCTGACTACATTATTTGTTGTGACCTGCAAGTATACTTCGCTACGCTCAGTATCGACTAGCGGCTTTCCGTATGTTTGAGCGTTAAAGTTGAGTGTACTGAGAAGCTTGTGATTTTGTGTGTCTATAATCGGTATCTTATACCCATATGAAGGTGCTGTTTTTGATGTTGATTGGTCTGTGGGGATGCATACACCCGTTAAGACAAAGAGTGGGCTTGACGAGCTGGGCTGCACCAAACCACCATATGAAAGACCATTGCCGGTCGCTTGCTTGCAGCCGGTTTGTGCGTCAAAGGCCGGTAGTGAGATATTGATACTAGGATCTGACTTATTTGTCGTCGCGTCATACCCGAAGAGACTATATTGCGAGTTATTGTTTGTATCATAGCCATTGAACTTCAGGGCGTAGACCAATCGAACGTTTGTACTTGCCTTTGAGAAGAAGATATATATGAAACCTAACGTAGCCACAAGTAGTATCGAGAGTGCAAGGACTAGCTTGGGGTTAAACTTTACTTTTTGTTGTAGTTTAGATGCTGTCGACACGTTACTTCTTGGTTTTTTTGAGGTTGATGGCTTAGTGGGCATTGAGCATTCCTGGTGATTTTATACTTACATTGAGCTTATGTTGGGTGTTTTGAGCTGTCAAGTCGAGAGGTGACTTAGTTCGTGGTGTTACCGCCACCAGTAGATGGCACAGGAGCTGTGGTGCTAGTCGAAGCTGTGGGTGTTGTACTTGTAGACGGCGAACTCGATACGGTTGCTGTTGCTGTTGGACTAGGTGTAGTCGGAATAACACTTCCCAAGACAGGCGTTCCTTGTCTTGGTATATACGAGTTTACTGCGCCTGTACTGAAATTATAGGTACTGAGAGTGTTGTAAGTGGTAATGATGGCTACGGATGGGTCTTGTGATGCGAACATCTCGCCACTTTGTATTGTATCGATATTTGCGCCTGGCGCAGTCTCAAATTGCTTGGTAGAGACATTGTATTTGAGTAGTAGTGGATAAGCCTTGTTGACGTTGGGGTCATAGCCTTTCATGCTCATGATATGAATGTAACCTGGCTGGATACTCGCTACGTCGTCGAATTGCAGGTTGGTCGTTGGCAGGTCCTGCCCAACCGCGGCAAAAATACTTGTGGGCTGAATAGTGATTTTGATGAGTTGTAGCTTGGTTACATTTCCGTTAGTGTCATCGACTCGTCCGACTGCATAAATGTCTTGTGAGCCAGCAACGGACACGGCGTTGTGTGTGTGTGAGCGGTTTTTGAATGCAAATCCAGATGCGTTGGCTTTGAGACTGCGCTTATTTGTATAAGTTGCAGTGTCATAGATCACTACATTTTTGTAGGCAGTTGGATCAGCTCCTGAACCGCGTTCGTCATTGCCATATAGAATTACCAACCATTGACCATCGCCACTTACGACGATTCCCTCAGCAAATACGCCCGCCACGTCGTTTACATTGAGCGTTTTGACAACTGCATTTGTCAGCCCATCAACTACGGTAACTGTACCCCCATTATAGTCATGTACATAGTATTGCTTCTTGATTTCATTTGATACAACGTCGAGCATCCCGCTTTTTGTGGTTAGCGCGAGCGACTTGCCGGTATATGTATGGGTAGTAGTATCAATACTTGGCACAAGTAAGCTTTCAGACTGCAAGCCACCACACCCTGACGGTATTACAAATGCCCTGTTGGCGCTCCTAAGTTCAAGTACGTGATCATACCAGTAAGGTCGATTTGTCGTGCACCCATTTTGGGATGGGTAAGCGGGTAGGTCGATGCTTTTGACCATCGACTTTGTCGTCGGATCCCATACCTCCACGCTGTTTTTGTTATTAGCCGTAGTGTAGCCGGCATAATAAACATATTCCTTAAGCGCACTCGCCTTCGAGAAGAAAATATAAATGAAGCCTAGTGTGGCAATGAGTAGTATTGAGAGTGCAAGGACTAGCTTGGGATTAAACTTTACTTTTTGTTGAAGCCTGGAAGCTGAAGATACGTTTGTTTTTGGTGTTTTGAGTGTCGATGTCTTTGCAGGCATAACTTTTTCCTAGTAAATGATATTCATTATTAAGCTTATGCTCAGGAGGAGCGTGTGTCAAATTCGGACCTGAATTTGTCAGTATAATTTGACAAATGTAAAAAATAGCGTATCATAACCTTATTATGAATACATTGTCTTCACATTCGACACAGCAATATCTCGACGTTCCAGCCATGAACGCCGGCGACTTTGCCGTACACATACTGGAGGCAACTGCTTAATTCTCATCACATAGCTTGATTGTGAGCCAAGGGCCTCCGAGATGGAGGCCTTTTGTTTCAGATAAAAACGCTTAAACATATCTCGGAGTTCATTGGCTCCAGATCAATCCCGGTCTGGAGAGCAACTACGTACCAGGAGAAGAGAATATGTTTGGATTGCCGATGCGCGTACCAACACGAAGTGGTATTGAGGTAACGATGAAGCCGGTTTCGATCGAAGAAGCGGCGATTTTTGCCGAAGGCTTCTCGCGCTGGCCGATCATGCGTACCCTTTCGATGCGCGCCGCGCTCAGCGTCGAGGCAGAGCAAGAGTGGATTCGCGACAACAACAGTAATGCCGAGAAGTGTGGCTGGGGTATCTATGTCGATGGCATTTTGATCGGAAATACTGGTCTGGAGGGGATTCGGGATCGCCGTGCGTCCTCGGGCTGCTGCATCTTCCGAGAGGAAGTCTGGGGTAAGGGCATCATCACTGCGGTGCATCATGCGCGCATGTGGTATGCGACTCAGGTGCTCGGTCTGGAAGCTGTCGATTCGTTTGTTTTCTACAGCAACGAGGCCTCGATGAAAGCTCTTTTGCGCGTCGGCTACACGGCCTACGGCGTTGAGTTTGACAAGCTTATTGTCGACGGCAGGCGTACTCATGCGCACCGTCTACTGTGGGTGAATCCAAATGCCCGCCAGTGGAATGCGTTCTGGGATGGACCAATCCCGGAGCAGTATGCCAAGCGTTTCTCCGAGGGTCGTCAGCGCGCGCGGATCGCACAGCGTTGGGCGGCTAAGAACGTCACGTTCTTGTGACGGTTATCCCTTCCCTTGAGTTTCGACTTGAGGGAAGGGTATTTTTGTAGCTATTGTGACCAGGCTACTTGGCTACGATTGGGGCGATAATGGTCTTGTCTTGCCAGTATTCGCAGTCAGCTGGAGGATCAACCTCGACAGTTTCGTAGGTAATGTCGTGAAATCCTGCCGCCTTTAAACGCAAGAGATGTTTCTGGCTGAACCCGGTAGCCTCATCTGAGTAATAGGTTAGTACTCCACCCTTTTTGAGTAGACGAAATGCTTCCTCGAAAAACCAAAAATGATTGCCGTGTATCTCTTCTTCACTTAGCGGGTACGTATCAAAGAGAATGCCATCAAAACTGCCATCTTTAAGTAGTGGGGTAATGTCCTCCCAGAAGCCGGAAAGTATGTGCATCTTTCTGTTTGCAATCTGCTCTCGATACATATCCATACCGTTCTTAATGACATCAGGGTGACACTCAATAATTATATGTTCTTTGAGGTTTTTTGCTTCCTGGATATAGCCTGCAGATATACCCATGCCAAAGCCAAGTTCCAATACTCTGCCGCCACGCATCGTAGCGATGTGGGCCAGCTTACGCATATACCCGTCCTCCCAGTCTTCCATTACGGGATGTCCAGAAATCTTAAGGGTATGTTCATCAAAAACAGCTGGGGTCCTATTCCAGTCTGCACGGTCTTCAGGAAATCCTATGTCTTTTCGGCTCTCGATTGTATTCATAGCTATATTATAACACTCAATCTATATTTAGTCAATCATATATTGTTGCTTTTCACACTATACTATATTTCTTCCTTTTATACCTATATCATGGTTGTGAGGATATTATGAAAAAGACGCCGTTTTTCACATTTGAGTCAGATAAGATAGCACAAAACTTTCGAAATTTTACCTCTGCATTACCTGAAGTACAGATTCGATATGCGCTGAAATCAAGCCCTCTGAGCGATATTGCAAGCACCTTAGATGATCTTGGATGTGGCTTTGAGGTAGCTTCTAAGTCTGAGCTCGCGCAACTTTTAAGTCTAGATGTTGATGTAGCAAAGATTATTTTTAGCAATCCAGTAAAGAAAATCGAAGATATAAAATATGCACACAAGAAGGGTATTAAAATATTCGCCTGCGACTCTTTCGAAGAAGTACATAAACTTGCAGACAACGCTCCAGGGTGCTCAGTTCTAATACGCATAAAGGTATACGAAAGAGGAAGTGTTTTTTCACTTAAGGATAAATTTGGGGTGGAGGAGAGGTCGGTACCAGCATTAGTGAAGGCGATACTGGGTGCTGGGCTCGTCTTTGAAGGTATCAGCTTTCATGTCGGCTCCCAGTCTTTGAAGTTGAATACATGGAAATATGCTTTAGAGAAGGTGCTACGGATCCAAAGTACACTGGCATCGAAGTCCATATTTATACAAACCTTGAATATTGGAGGTGGCTTCCCTTGGTCTTATAGGGGGCAGAAAGCCCCAACTGTTGCGGATATAGCTGATGTAATCAACCCCTACCTACGTAAAATTAAGCCAAAAAATGTGTATGCCGAACCTGGTAGATACTTGGTAGCCAGTGCAGCTACGTTAACGGCATCAATAATTCATCGCACAGTCCGCGATGGGAAAACATGGTTGTATTTGGATGCAGGCACTTATAATGCACTCTTTGAGGCTATGACCTTTCAAGGGGCTACCAGTTACCACGTTACAGCATTAGGTGTCCATGATAAGAGGACATCATTATATACTTTGGCGGGACCGACCTGTGACAGTATCGATACGATCACAGAGAATGCACGACTACCTCAGGATTTGCAGGTGGGGGATAGATTGGTTTTTAGCGATGTAGGTGCTTATTCTTATGGGCTGTCGAGTGGCTTTAATGGCTTCGCTACACCGAAAATATACTTTGAGTAGTAAATTAGTTGAAAAAAATATAATATTATGCTATAATATGTGCATCGTGATAGCACCTACTGTCAGGAGGCAAAATGGTTCACGACATCTATAACGGCCTCCTTGAAAAGGCACATCACTACTCCGTTAGTCCTTTCGTGTTCATTTTTCTCTATTTGCTGACTTGGCCCATGGTCTGGCACTCGTGGTTTATCTTGCTGAGTGCTCATAAGTCTGGCGATAAGAAGAAGTTCACGCTCGGCATTTGGTATAACAGGGTTGCTACCCTGACGCCATACCTCTATGTGTTGGCTTTTGGGCGAAATTTCCCGGTATGGTTTGTTACAAGTGGTTTCTTCTTGATGGTCGCACTAACGATCATCTTCAAGCTACGTCTAGGAAGCGGACTACTTGTCGCGATTGCCAAGAAGGCTCAGAAGTTACGGAAGAAACTCCCGATTAAAAACTAGATTGCGCCTCGGCGCACTGAACAAAACGAAACGGAAGGTTGCTATGACCGAAGTCGTAATTCGATTCGTCGAGGGTGCCGAAAGAGAGGTTGCCCTCAAGCTCGAAGAGAGGATTTTCCGCGAGGAAAACTACCCCTACGATTACCGGCGATTTGATGAGCAGAGCCGTGTGTTCGCGGCGTTCATCGATGGGGCGTGTGTCGGAGTGCTGCGAGTTATCGCTCAGTCGCCGCTGTTGCCGCCGGTTCTCGAGGACTGTGATGTCTGGGACATCGGAGAGTGGCAAGCGATGGGCGAGAAGTTCGCCGAGCTTGGCACACAAGCCGTGCTCGAGGAGTATCGACACTCGGGTGTCGGTCTCTCTTTGATCAGGGCTGCCTATGTCGACGCTCGCTTGCGTGGTCTTGTGGCGTTGGCAGTGATCACTGAGCCGGAAAATGTGGACTTCCTGAACAACACTGCAAACTTCGCCTGTCGGCAGATTGGTGGAGTCGGCTTCAAGGGTTGGGAGTGTGCTCCCTACATCCACGTCTTCAGTGAGGTGGAAGTCAAGCTCGCGGCGGCTGATCCAGGCAGCTATGCATGGTTCACCGAGGGGATTCCCGATGACCTGCTTGCGGTCCCGAGATCGTGACCCTGTAGATGTGTCGCTTCATTTTGGGTGTGGGCAGAAATGCCCACACCCAATTTCATTTTGTGCAGGTGCATTGTGTATGATAGTTATTGAGACTTATGCTTAGAATTCAGTTCTATTATTATCTGCCGACGATCATCCTTATCGTGCTGCTGGCACTGGTAGTGATTTTTAATAATCCAAGAAAATTAACCAATCGAGTGTATCTGTCTTTTTCATCTGGCGTCTTGGTTTGGCTCGTCTCACAGCTGATAGCTGACACTACACCCAGTGAGACCCTTGCGCTTTATTGTATTCGCCTTGCGATAGCGAGTTCTGTCTTTATAGGGCTAGCCTTCGTATTATTGATAGATGCCTTTGTGACAGGCGAGGAGCCATCTATACGTAGGTGGTGGATTTTGGCGATAGGTCTCGGTAGCCTGGCTCCATTTGCCTTCTTGCCTTCAACTGTGACTGCTGTGAGGCGGTATCCTTGGGGGGTAGAGGCGGTTTATGGATCATTATACTTATTGTTCCTGGCCTTTTCGCTTGCGGTTTTTTTCTACACTTTATATTTGGCTTTTTGGAAAAAGGTCGAGAAGACAAGTAAAGCCAAGACTCAAATTCGATATGTCTACGTTGGTATAGCAGCGACACTGATTACGAATGTAATTGGAAATTTTGTACTTCCATTCTTCGGGTTCTCTCAAGAGATAGGGGTTGCAATTAGTGTACTGTCAGTACTTTTCATAATTGGGTCAACATCATACGCTATTGTACGTCATAGGTTATTTAATATCAGGGCCCTCGTTGCTCGTTCTCTGGCATATGCATTTTCAGTCCTATCATTTGCCTTCGTGTATGGATTCCTTGCCTATGGTGTTGCTCAGAATCTCCTGCTCAAGACTATACTTACAACCGAACGTTCCCAGCAGATCTTCAATATTATTCTGGCGGTTATGCTGGCCTTCACCTTCCCGACCATCCGTCGCTTCTTTGAGAAGATCACCGACCGCATCTTCTACCGCGATCGCTACGATCCACAGCACCTGATGTCGAGTATCGGGCGCACTCTGGCGACTGAAATCGCACTTGAGCCACTAACCACTAAGGTGATTCGTGTGTTAGAGGACGAGATGCGTCTGGCTGACGCGAATATCGTGGTACTCGGTAAGAAGGGTCAAGATGGCGAGAAGGACACGGAGACCGAGACGGATATTTACTATCAGACGCACGGCGCGAAGAAGCATCAGGATTATCGGATTGAGGACCTACGCTCGATTCGCATCCCGGTCATTATTACTGACGAGCTGGCATCATCTGATGAGCGTCAGATACTCGAGCAGCATCACATCCGTGCCGCCTTCGCACTCAAGACTCGGGAGTCGCAGGTCGGATATCTGCTCCTCGGGGATAAGCGAAGTGGCGATATCTATAGTGACCAAGATATTCAGACGTTGCGCATTATTGCCGACGAGTTGGCGGTCGCGATTCAAAACGCTCGCGCCTATACTGAGATCCAGCGTTTCAACGTAACCTTGCGTGAGAAGATTGACCAGGCAACCCATGATCTCAAACATGCGAATAGTGAGCTCAAGGCGCTCGACAAGGCAAAGGACGAGTTCATCTCGATGGCTTCACATCAGTTGCGCACGCCACTCACTGCAGTCCGTGGTTACACATCGATGGTTATGGATGGGGATTTTGGTGACGTCTCTGCTGAGCAAAAAGATACGCTCAAGCAAGCTTTTGATGCTGCGACTCGCATGACGCGCTTGGTAGATGACCTACTGAATGTCTCGCGCATTCAGTCTGGCAAATTCCGTATCGAGCGGGCACAGGTCGATCTCAATAAGGTTCTGCCCGAAGAAATCTCGCTGCTCGATACGACCGCTAAGACTAAAAAAGTATCGATTACCTTCAATCCTCCGAAGACACCAGTGCCTTCGATCCTGATCGACGAAGGCAAGACGAGGCAGTGTCTAATGAACTTGATGGACAATGCTATTTACTATTCATCCACCGCTACTGGAGGTGGCAAGGTCCAAGTATATCTTGAGAATGATGCAGAAAATGTGATCTTCCGTGTGGTTGACAATGGTATCGGGGTGCCGAAGGCGCAGCAAGCCAAGCTCTTCAATAAGTTTTATCGGGCACCAAATGCCCAGAAGACACGCCCAGATGGTACTGGCCTCGGTCTCTTCTTGGTCGGCAAGGTGGTCAGTGGACAGGGTGGTCAGATAATTTTCGAGAGCGAGGAAGGCAAGGGGTCGACTTTCGGCTTCAAGCTGCCGATCAAGGCTGCTGGTGAGGGCGTCGATGCGAATGGAAAGGTGGTCACTGCTCCTGATGAGACGACAGCCGCGCCTGTGTCTGCTCCCGCTACTTCAGATACCAAAGCAGCACCAGTCGTGAATAAGTCAGTAGTAAGTGCCCAGCCAGTACCAATAACGCAAACGAAGCCTATCGCAAATACAAAAAGCACAGCCACATCGTCTCAAGAAGTTAAGAAGTCTGGCGCATAGGGTAACGATTGGGCGTATAATACGCTTATGAATGATGCAGGTGCTCAAAATACGCCAGCCACACCGAGTGCTGATCCAGCACCGGAGGTGATTGTAGTCGAAGACGATCCGTTTATTTCTCGCATGTACGAAGTGAAGCTGTCCAAGGCAGGCTACCACATCCAGATGGGTGCATCCGGTAAAGATGTGATTACATTGCTGAACACATATCACCCACGGCTGGCCCTCGTGGATATCAATATGCCCGAGATGACGGGTATCGAGGCTATCAAACAACTCAAAGATGCTGGATATGACTTCACTAAGACACAGGTAGTATTTCTCACTAATTCAAACAACCCGAATGACATAGAGGCAGCGAAAGCGCTGGGTGGTGACTACCTCATCAAGGCGGACCAAACTCCTCGAGGTGTCCTCGAGCTCATTAAGAAGAAGCTCGGACAAGCGTAATCCACTCACTGCTTGCTCCTGGACTCACTTCTTCAGTACACTATAAGCATGAGTATTATGGAGATCGAAATATTTTTGCTCGTGTTTTTTGTGACTTACCTGACGTCGGCGCTTGCAGTGTATGTAGTTCATCTCGTGAGTGGTAAGGAGCTCCAGAACGTGCGCATGCCGACGATTATTTTTTCACTTCTCGTAGCTCTCGCAGTGACGTTGCTCAACGTCGGCAGATAATACAAACAATGGAGTTAGCTGTATGAAAATGAAATCGCTCAAATCACTAGATGTCCGTGGGAAGCGCGTCTTATGCCGTGCGGATTTTAACGTACCGCTACACAATGGCAAAGTCGGTGATCTCTTGCGTATCGAATCAGCGTTGCCGACTATACAATATCTTCTCAAAGAAGGTGCAACGGTTGTGCTTATGAGTCACCTCGGTCGTCTCGACGGAAAGCCGGACTCAAAATACTCGCTTGAGCCGGTGGCTATCGAGCTGTCGCGTCTCCTCGACCGCAGTGTGGTCTTCATACATGACTGTGTTGGTGTCGATGTGCAGGAGCGAGTCGCCAAGCTAGAGCCCGGCAGCGTTGCTTTGCTTGAAAACCTTCGCTATCACGCAGAAGAGGAAGCGAATGATCCTGAATTCGCCAAGCAGCTTGCGATCCTGGGTGATGTATATGTCGATGACGCCTTTGCAGTCGCTCATCGCGCGCATGCATCTCTCGTGGGAGTTCCGCGGCTTCTTCCTTCTGCAGCTGGCTTCTTACTGGAGCGAGAGGTCTCAACGCTTGGTGATCTGCTCAAAAAGCCCGAGCATCCTTTTGTCGCTGTCATTGGTGGCGCAAAGATATCTGACAAGATTCCGTTTCTCAATAATCTCGTGAAGAAAGCAGATACCGTGGTCATCGGTGGAGCGATGGCGAATACCTTCCTGGCTGCGCTTGGCCATGATATGCGTAAGTCGGTGCAAGAAAAGTCTGCGTACAAGCAGGCGCTTAAGTTCTTGGCCGAGGCTCGTCATCTTGGTGTCGAAGTTATACTGCCAGTTGATGTAGTCGTAGCGGATAAGCCCGACGCGCACAAGTCACGCACAGTCACGGTCGGACAGCTCGAGGGGGGTGACATGGCGCTAGACCTTGGCCCCGCTACCTCGACACTCATCGCCGAAGTACTACATGGTGCGAAGACGATCTTCTGGAACGGCACCCTCGGATTTACCGAAGAGAAAGCGTTTTCGGCTGCCAGTCTAGATCTCGCAAATCGTATGGCGAAGTCGGATGCACTGACAGTGATTGGCGGGGGAGACACTGCGGGGTATATTGATAGTATTGATATGCACGAGCAGTTTGGCTTTGTCTCTACTGGAGGCGGGGCAGCGCTCGAGCTCTTGGCTGGCAAGAAGCTTCCTGCAGTAGAAGCGCTCGAGATATAAATAAGGAATCATATTATGGTGAAGAAAGTACAAAAGAATAAACCATATCTACCAAAGATCAATGCCATTCTTGTTGGCTTAATTGCATCGATCATACTGAACCTCTTGCTGATTGCACCGTATATGGCGCTCCTGACTACGAAAATGTTTGACACAACTGGATTCTCACTCTTCCTTGAACGTACGTACAACCTCAATGACGAGGTCACTCTAGATGGCAAGAAGTGGACGTGTGTGCGCCCCGAGTTTCTCCCGCTTGATTGGAGACAAGAGGGCAAGAAGCTCTGCACGACAGATGTACTGCTCGACAAGAACAACCAAGAAATAAAATAACACGCTCGACTTTACTTTAAATCCCCACTGTGTAGCGGGGACTTTAAGATCAGCGTCTGAATTGAGTAGCTTGCGGCGGTCCGCCAGGAATACTCGGTGGTGCAAAGGGTGTTTGTTGCTGCGACGAGCCTTGTGGACTGTAGGTTTGAGCGTGCGGAGTACTGACCCCTCGAGATACGACGTTGCTGTCAGGGATTTTATTTGCGAGCGAATCCTTGGCATCATAGCGGTGGAGGATATGGGCGGCTTGCTCGGCCTCACTTTGACCGCGCACTGTTGGAGCAAATGAGGCTTGTTGCGTAGGCATAGGCTGTGCGGGTGTCGGAATGATGCCTGTCAGAGGCCCTGGTGCTGGCTGAGGGAGATTCTGATTTTGTGGCACGGCATTGATCCCAGTAGGGACAAATGGTTGAGCCTGTTGAGGAGCAGCCGTTAGCTGGTTATCTTTCTCGAGCTCGAAGAAACGATTGTACTTCGCGATACGTTCACCGCGCACTGGGGCACCAAGCTTGATGCCAAATGCACCGACCGCAAAAGCAAGATCCGGCAAGAGCGTGTCATTTGATTCCCCAGATCGATGCGAGATGATGACTTTTACTCCTGAGCTAAGGGCAGCCGAGATAGCTGTCATAGTCTCAGAGAAAGTGCCTACTTGGTTTGGCTTGATAATCACGCCATCGATTAATTTTTGGGCAGCAAGCTCCTGTATGCGTTCGGCATTGGTTGCGGTGGTATCGTCTCCGATGATCATGGCTTTGCGTCCCGGCTGGCTACTCATGTAGTGGAGGCCATCCATGTCACTTTCCATAAATGGGTCCTCGATAGAGAGTAGAGGAAATTTCTTATCCCACTGCATATAGATATCTGTAAGCTGTTTGGTATCGAGAAGCTGGTTGGTCATGATATATTTGCCATCTCGATAAAAGTGATTTGCTGCGCAGTCGAGCGCGATTTCATGCTCGGCACCCGGCCTCTTTGCTAGTTGCGTGAAGGCTTCCAGGATAACTTCTGGCGTAGCACCGAGTGCTGCCATCGCTCCTTCATCTGAGACGAGACGAACCGCTGGGCCATAGAGATTGGCGAGGATCGCGCGCATGGTCTTACGCACGATGTAGATGTTGTTGATCGCCTCGGTGACCGCATTTGACTGGGGGACGATCATGAATTCTTGCAGGTCGAGTCCCGGCGCATGTGAACCGCCAGCGACGAGATTTGCGTACAGCCGCGGCATTGCAGGAGTTGTGCCTAGCTGATCTGCGACCGCTTGCCATACTTCTTTGCCTTGATCATAGCAGGAGAGAAGGAAATAGGCGCCAGACAATGCGGTCAGAGTATTGGTCCCGAGATTTGAGCGGTCTTGAGTGCCATCTAGGGCGATGAGTAGTGCATCAAAATCAGCTTGATGTCCGAGTGGATAGCCGAGAAACTTTGGAGCAATGACTTTTTCTATAATGTCGATATTGCCCGTCACTCCACGCCCCATGAAGAATGCTTTGTCACCATCGCGTCGCTCTTTAGCTTCGCGTCCTGACACTGACTTTCCGCTTGGCGCATCAAAACGAGCATGGTTCCCAGTATCGGATTCCATGCGTACGCGGATGGTCGGCTCCCCCCTCGAGTCGAGCACCTGATATGCCTTGATCGAGGCTATATTCATCCTATAAAAAGTATAGCATAAGGGGTATGGTGAGTCAGAGATATATATGTACGAAAATGCCCGATAACGAATAGTTACGTTATCGGGCATACACATGCATTTCGTTAGGCGGCCAACTGTGCGCGCAAGAAATCGGCCAACTCTGCAGCAGCTTCTTGCAGTAGGCCATCGCCGTTGGTGATGATCAGGTCTGGCCGATGGCTCATGGCGAATTCGATCTCGTATTGCATTCGGTCTAAGCGCGTATGGAGCTGGGCGGGCGCGATATCTGGCTCACGTTCGAGAATGCGACGGCACAAGGTGGCGCGCTGCTCTTCGAGGCTACCGGGCACGGTGATGAGCACCTTCTTCGCCTCGGGGATCTTTGCTTTTACGGATTCGGCGCCGTCCACATCGAGCTCAAGGAGAGTTGGCCTTCCCGGTGTGGGGAGTAGTTTGCCATAGAGGTTACCGAAGTGGGGACTCCATTCGATAAGCTCACCGGCTTCAACTCGAGCGAAGAAAGCTTCTTCTGAATCTGCATATTCATACATCGTGTCTTCGTCGCGAGGTGGGCGCGTGGTCAGTGATTTACCAAAGTCGTACTCCGTGACCTCGTTGAGGGCCATCTTCACCAGCGTGCCCTTGCCAGCCCCCGAGGGACCAGAGACACAAACAACGGTCATTCCCATGGGTGCTCCTAGGGGTAAGGTACAAGAAAGTGTTATTCTGACATATATTGACGATATGAGCAATATATCAGCCGTGGAATCGCCAGGAGGAGAGCATAAACGGTATAATGAGACAAATGAACGCTCGCTCGCCGAAGCCGAAGTATGCATTCCCCAATGATTTTTTGTGGGGGACTGCTTTGAGTGCACACCAGGTGGAGGGGGATCAGAATAACAACTGGACCGACTGGGAGAAGGAGCACGCCTCGGAGCTGGCACGCGGTGCCCGCAAAGCTTTTGATAACCCTTCCGTACATTGGTACAGGATAAAAGATGAAGCCATAGATCCGGCAAATTATATATCTGGCCGTGCAGCTGACCACTATCGACATTTTGAAGCAGATTTCGCCCTCGCAAAAAAACTTAATCATACTGCGCATCGATTCTCTATCGAGTGGAGTCGTGTTGAGCCGAGGCGAGGGGATTATAACGATGCTGCAATAGAACATTATCGGAAGGTGCTGGTTGCGCTTCGTGCGAAAGGAATAGAACCCATTGTGACCTTGCACCATTTTACTTTGCCGCACTGGGTACAAGAGCAGGGGGGATTTTCGAGCGCTCGTACAATTGCCGACTTCGCGCGTTTTGCAGGCAAGATGGCGAGCGAATACAACGAGCATGTACGGTGGTGGTGTACGGTGAACGAGCCAGAGCTCTTCTCGAGCTTTTCATACTACTTTGGCCTGTGGCCGCCGCAAGACAAGAGTATCTTCAAAGCAAGCTACGCGTACTACAGTGTTTTTGTGCGCGCGCATAAGGCCGCATATCGCGCAATCAAGCATGTGAATCCGCGAGCGATGGTGGGTGCTGCTAAGAATAATAGCCACTACGTCGCAAAAGATAAGCTGATTGCACCGTTCGTAAAGCGCTTTGCAGATTGGTGGGGGAATCATGCATTTTATGATCGCGTCCGGCACGAATGTGATTTTCTGGGTATCAACTATTATTTTCGTTTCAACTTCAAGGGCTTTAGAGCTGAGATGGATCAGCAGAACCCATCAGATCTCGGCTGGGGGCTCCATGCTGATGGCTTATATGCGACTTTGATGGACCTGCACCATCGATATCGACTACCGATTATGGTTACCGAAGCCGGTGTCGCTGACAGTCAGGACGAGGTGAGGGCTTGGTATATCAAAGAGCTCTTACGCAATATCCATCGCGCTATGCAGGCGGGCGTCGATGTCCGTGGCTTCATGTATTGGGCGCTATTGGATAATTTCGAGTGGGATAAGGGTTTTTGGCCTAAGTTTGGGTTAATCGAAGTTGATCGCAAGACGATGAAGCGCACTATACGGCCAAGCGCACTCGAATACGCTAAGATTATCAAGGCTGGTGGGCTCGACTAAATATCGTCTCTAGAGCAAAGAGCTTATTGCTTGCGTGCGGCGTTGTTGTCGAAGAGTCGCTGCCATACTACTGGCGTAACGATCCCGTCAACAGTCATGCCGCTTTTGTTCTGGAATACTTTGACAGCTATCTCTGTATTCTCGCCGTACACTCCGTCCATTGGGTCAGGTTTGTAGCCGAGATTAGTGAGGCGTTGCTGAATGATGCTTACACAACCACTCTGAGATCCGCGCTGATAGGTTGCGCGTGAGCAATCTGGTGCTGGCACAGGAGTTGGATTGTTGACTGTTATTGGCTTCAGTGCACCTGTCGGAGCTACTGAGTGTGCGACCGCAGTATTACCTGCGCTTGGTCCGATTGCAGACGAAGCAAATCCAGGGTTGAGTATATTCTTCACAAAAGCTGGACAGCGAAGTGATTGGTAATAGAAGTTAAATGTCGCTACATGCTGCTTTCCGGTAAGATCAGTGGCGACTGGAGGTGCGAATTCAACAGCAGATCTCGGGAGGTAGAAGCAATTGTCGGGGTTGGTGGTGAAGATTTCGTGGAAATATCCCTGGCCGCGATTGAGATCAATATTTGAATATGGTGCTTCGATTCTACCGATGAGTGTTTGGGCACCAGTGGCGACATCACGGACCCAGCCGTTCCACCAGCATGAGTACAGGCTACTGCAGTCGCTGCGCTCGATGATGATCTCATAGTCACGATTCGTCGACCAGTTGTAGTTGATGTGCGTGTGCCACCCCCAGCCCTCATTATCAAATTTGCTGGCAACACTATTGGGAACCTGATTTGACGCCTGCGCATTTGTCGCATTCCAGATGGAGAAAACCGCAATCTTGCCCTCAGGTCGCGACTGCAAGCCACCGTATGCATCATCGCCTTGCTTAGCCCCCGTTGCTGGGTCAATGTTGCTTGATTCTGGCCCGAGGTAGAAGTCGGTTGCGTAATACAGTCCGACATCCGGCGTATTATCGGTGATACGCATACGCGAAACCATACGTGATCCTTGCTGGCCGGCCAGGCTTTTCCCACCGGTATCCAAGTCGGTGAAATCGTTGTAAGTATCCATATAGTGTGAATCTGGCCCATGTCCAGCTGGCGCCAGAGTACTCGCTTTACTGAGTCTGAAGAAGAGGTAGCCGCCTAATATCACGGCTATTGCCACGATAATAAGGAGTGGGTTTCGATACTTTTTAACAGCCGATAAGGGTGTCTTATTACTGACGCGACTTTTCTTTTTTTGCTGAACCTTTGAAGGGGTAGACATGGTGAATATTCGTTAATTACTTCACACTATAGCAGCTCATAAGCATAAGTGAAATATGTGATTCTTTTCCGACTGGGCTAGAAATGAAATGCCCCACTCCCTAGGAGGGGAGTGGGGCGGGAGAGCTCAGCGTCGTCAGTTGATGAGACAGGCCTTGCGGTGCAGACGTTGCACCACGAAGATGAAGATGCCGCAGCACAACATCACCATGCCGAGGTTGAGCGCCCCGCTTGACGTGCCCCCGGTGTAGGCCAGGCGGGTCTGCGTGGTCTTCGGGGTATCGGGGCCGGGGCTCGACGGGGGAGCGGTACTTGCAGTCGGCACCACCGTCGTGCTTGTCGTAGTGCTCGGAGCCGCAGCGGTCGTACTCGTCGTACTTGTTGTGGGCTTCGGAGCCGCGGTGGTCGTGCTCGTCGTGGTCGGAGCGACGGTCGTCGACGTCGTGGTACTGGTCGTCTTCGGAACCGTGGTGGTGGTCGAAGTGGTCGTCGAGGGCTTGGTGGGCGGCGGGTAGTGGCGGATGGTGGTGGTCGTCGTGTCCTCCGGACAGTCCACCTCGTCCTCATCCTCGGATTCGTCGTCGTTCCACTCCTCGTCGTCGTGGTGCCAGCTGTCCTCGCTGTCATCCCACTCTTCTTCCGAGTCGTCGGAGTTGTCGTGGTGCCAGCCGCTCTCGTCGCGAGGCTCGTGGCCGCCGTAACCACCGCGTGCGCTGGCGCCGGCTGCGGTGCCGGATGCCGACAAGGCGGCGAATCCGAGGAGGATCGTGGCGATCGCGAGGGTGATCAGGCTGATCGCGCGACGGAGCGTCTGCTTCGTCTTGGTAGGTGCGTGAGTCATGGTTGTCCTTTCAGGGGAAGAGACTCGTGGAGCTGCTCAGGTGAGCAAACCCAGACATACTAACATATTTTAGGCGCAAGATCAACTATTTTATACTGCTTATACTAAAAAACACGCGCATGTAAGTTCCGAGGTGATCATGTATTTGTATGACTTAGAGTGGGCTTTTGACGAAAAATGGGCCCGGATAGTCTTCGAGGGTGGCGTTGTCTTTTGGTAGCCTCAGGAGGTGCAGGTTGTTCTGACCCATCTGACCCAATGAGCAGTTGCGGAAGGCTTGTACGCAGTCTCGAATCCAGGTGTTCATAACTGTTTGATTCCAACCACCGAACCAGTCACCGTGTAGCGTAGAGCCATTTGGTTGCACGGGCTGTCCCGGCATACGGTCAGACGATAAGTACCAATCCTTGTAGCTGCCCGTAGGGCTGACGGGGTAGTCGACTATGTATTGTACTTGTGGCATATGCTTCCAGCCAGCCGGACAATTTCGCTTCTCATCCTGAAATGCGACATTCGTTGTCTCGAGTCCGACACCATCCCAGCATTGTGGGAATGAAATGGTCGCATGCAAGTAATGACCGGCAGGGCAGGTGGCAGGTATCGTAATGCCAGAAGCTTTTCCGGTGCCATCAGGTGGGTATGTCCAGCTTTGCGCGTTGTCATAACAGTTCCATTCGAGCTCTCGAAACCCTATCTGCGCGGTGTTGGTGTTGCCTTTTGAGTTCCCGCCAATCATCTTCAGCCCCTCTGGCATTGCGACCGTAGCAGCAGCTGCAGCAGCAGTGGGGTTTGATTTGTAATAGACTACGATGCTCTTCGGTAGTACTACATTGCCGGTGCCATCAAACATTGCAGGCATCCAATATGCTGTACGGTTTAGTTCGGCGCCCTGACAACTCCCACCACCGTATTTGGTGAGGCTATTCTGCGAAGTGTCATTTGGATCGAAGTGAGTGTATGAGGTCACACTTGTATTGCCCCAGAACATATGGAGATGGGATTTTCCTGGTTGACCAGGGTATACAATCGGATCGTCGGTGCCGAAGTGTGAGTACTGGCAGCCGACGCGGAATTGACCCTGTCCATTGGCGCTGACTGTCGCGCCATTGTCGCCTCGCTCTGTACACTCGAGGTTAGTACAGGCCTGCGGCGTGGTATTCGCTATAGTCTGGCGAGCATTCATCCACGACTGTAAGTATGCATTCTTGAGGAGAAGGCTGCCGCTGCCTGATTGCGTAGTAGCTTTCGTAAAGCTGAGTGAACCGTCGTTTTGTTTGCTGACAGTCCCAGTGCCATTTGTCGTATTCGTGAATGACAGGCTCAGGCTTTTGCGAGTCCCAGCAGCTTGCACAAACACGACTACAAGTACGGCTAAGAGGGTCAGAAGTCCCATCATGATGATGGCTTGCCTTCGATCAAGGGTTACATTTTTGAGAAATGGGCTGCGCCCCAGACTATTCGTAAGGGGTGATGGAGACGTCGTGGATTGTGTTTTCTTGGTCTTAGCACTCGAAGTGTTCTTGCTAGCTGCCATATTTTCCCTCTGTGTATGCTCTCTGTATTGTAGGCTATATAAAGAAGATAATGCTAGTGTTTTTACGGAGTATTACTAATGAACCGAACTAAGCTGTTGAAAAGGTCACTTTTATCTGGTACTATAAATCGGTCGCTCGATCAAATTATCTCTACGGTCCCGTCGTCTAACGGTTAGGACACCAGATTTTCAATCTGGTAACCAGGGTTCAACTCCCTGCGGGATCACCAATGAAAGCACCCAGTGTAAGCCGGGTGTTTTCATTTTTTATTATGAGGTGGCGAGCGCTTTTTGTGTACACCTTACACAGTGAGTTGTCTCGGCACAATCGCTGCAGACGAGTACGAGATCATTGCATGAAAGATTGGCACAATTAATGTATCGACTGGTTTTTTTACCGCAATGCGTACAGGTCCCGATGTCTTTGGATGCGTCGCTAAATCGCTGCTCCATGCGACCATCGAATATATAGAGTGCCCCTTCCCAGAGCCCGTCATCACCATACTTTTCACCATATTTCACGATGCCGCCATCTATCTGATAGACATCTTTGAAGCCCCGATTTTTCATGAGAGCGCTCAGGATCTCGCAGCGTACGCCAGCAGTGCAATAGGTAACGACTGCCTTTTCTTTGAGAGCATCATACTTATCAGATTCGATCTCGCGGATGAAGTCGTGCGTGGTCCGGGTTTCCGGGACAACAGCATCCTTGAATTTTCCGACCGCTGCCTCATACGCATTACGCCCATCAAAGAATACGACGTCCTGACCGCGCTCCTCTATGAGTTTGTGGAGCGCTTCTGGTTTGAGATGTTTGCCACCACCGACTACGCCGGTATGATTGACCTGTACTTCGTCTGGCACGCCAAAGGCAACTAACTCGGGACGTACTTTGACGCTGAGGCGAGGGAATTCATCACCCGTGCCATCACTCCATTTGTATGTAATGTCGCGAAAGATTTCTGACCGGTTCATCTCACGTTTGTACTCGAGAACATCATCAATCTGTCCGCCAAGTGTGCCGTTGATACCGTGCGGACTGATGATGATACGACCCTTGAGATTGAGGCGCCGACACAGCTCACGCTGCCAACGCATAGTCATGGTCGGATCTTGGACGGGAATAAACTTATAGTAGATGATTACTTTTTGCATCGGCGGCCATTATATATGAAAGCAAGCGTCACGAGAATAGTGTTATAGGAAGTCTGACACTATTGTATGACGTGGTAGGTCCATTTGTATTGAGTTGAGCCAGTAAGCCCTGAGCTACCTGTCGAGAGCTTGAAGGTGCCGGTCGCAGGCGTCACATAGACTGCTGCATTACCTGAGAGGGTGGCGGCATTACCGTTAGCCGGCGAGAAGACTACTTGAGGTGCAGCGGAGAATGCGGCCGCAAATGTCACGGTAAGCACGTCCGCAGAAGTAGCCGGGCTTGATCCCGTAGTGAGTGTGATGGTGCCAGCAGTATCGGTGCCACTAATACTGATCGTCGGGCTCGTACCGGCACCCGTATTTGCGGCGATGGATGGTGCTGAGCCACCGGATATGATATGCCCAGTAATAGCCAGGTCTTTGACGGTGATCTTCATATTAGTTGAGTCGGCCGTGAAGAAGGCCGTACCGCTGGCATTTTGGATGGTCATTTCAGTCGTGGAGTCGGAGGCATTCTTGACTATGAATTGTGATCCTGCGACGGTGGTGACATTTGTAGAGGTGTTAATCGAGAATTGGTTCGTACCGGCCGCGTTTTGAACTTGGAAGGCGGTCGTAGAATCGGACTGGTTCTTGAAAGTTGCGGCTGAGTTAATGACTCCGTTTAAGCTGACCGCTCCAAGGCTGTAGTTTGTAGAGGCGCTTGCAGCTTCGAGCTGTACAGCATCTATATAGAATGTGCGGGCGGTTGCATCGGTCTGACGGAAGTACACGAATCGAGTACCTGTTGGCGAAGCTGACACCGTAAAGGTACAGGTGTAACGAGTCCATGCGCCGGTGATAACTGTCTGCCCGGTCGCGCAGCTCGTCGAGGTGCTACCGTCGTTTGTATAGCCGATTTCAAACGTCGAGAAGCTGGAGCTCACAGCCTTAGCATACAGAGAGAAGCTATAGGTTGTATTGGCTGCGAGGGTATAGGTATAGCGCGCACCGGCATTTGATGTTGCAGTTGTGACCACTGAGAGCGCGCCTGCGCCTGAGAACTGATCGGACGTTGTACGCGTTAGTGTCGCTCCAGTTGTGGCAGTGTATCCAGTGGTTGCGGTATCAAACGAAGGATTAGTTATAAGGTTTGCGTTACCAGTTGTAGAGGAGTCGACATTCAAAATCACGTTACTACTTACGTTTTGAACCTGAAGAGCTGTGGCTGAATTAAAGTTTGTCTTTAGAAATACCGCACCATTTCCCAAAACCGTTAAGTCACCAAGGCCCGAGCCGGTAATTTCACCGTGGTAGGACCCCAAGCTGCCGTATACGATCGATCCGGTGTATGGCATCTTTAGAGTTCCTGCATTAGTGCTGGTTGAGGAAGTATCAAAAGTGAAGAAACTTTGTCCAGCTGAATTCTGTATATCAAAAACGTTCACCGAGTTTGCGGTATTCCTGATTGTCACGGGCGAGGAAACAACGCCGTTTAACGCAATAGTGCCTTGTTGGTAGGCCGAGCCAACACCACCCACTGTTAGTTCGAGTTGTGCGGCGTCGACAAAATATGTCTTTGTGCCCGCTGTGGTTGCTCTGACAAAGACAAAGGCGCTTCCGGTAGTCCCTGTAGGAGTGAAGTTACAAGTAATTCTTTGCCAAATGAGTGAGCTATAAGCACTATAGGTACTACAGTTTGTGATGGTCGTGCCATCTACCGAATAGCCAATGTCCATCGCAGTTGAGGCGGTAGAGGACTTATAGTAAATCGAAAAGGTGTAGGCGGTTCCGGAGACGAGCGCATAAGGGAACTTAGCGCCGTCGCCAATGCCGGTAGAGCTGATTTGTAAGCTTGCAGGCCCATACGCTTGCTGTGAAGTGACTCGCGAGATTACACCACTTCCGTACGCCGCCCAGCCGGTAGTGTTTGTGTCGAAGCTTGGGTTTGAGATGAGGTTTGGTGTTGAAGGGTTTGCTGAAAGGACAACTGATCCATTGCTGTCTTTCAGCTGTAGTATGTCGGCTGTTTGGCTTGTTGTCGCCGAAATCACTCCGGTGACATTGCTTGCGCTACCACTTTGGACATTAAAGTTCCCCGTCTGTGTACTGGTTCCGTTTTGAATAAACGCTGTCGAACCTGGAGCAACCGCACAACCCGTACTCGTACAAACGGTGTTGCCGCCTACTTTTAGCGTCGTGCTTGCATTGATGTCGCCACTCACATCAAGGGCGTAGTTTGCTGATGATTGTCCGATAGCGATACGAGTGTTCGTGGTATCTGCGACTAGGATTGGTGATGCAGCAGCGTTCTGAATCTGGAATGCAGTTGTAGAGTCAGTACTGTTCTTACTGAGTATTTGCCCCGTTGCACCGACCGCAAATACGGTGCTAGGGGTAGAGGTTTGAACTTCGAATATGTTTGCGGTCTGTGAGGCCGCACCACGCAGTATGCCAGCTACACTCCCAGAGGAGGTGGATTGTATGGCGAAGTTGGCGCTCGTTTGGACAGAGGTGGAGTTTTGTATATAGCTACTCGAGCCGGCGGATGGCGCACAGGTGCCGGCACCCCCGCAGATTGCGACCCCGTTGATACGGTAATTACTACCGCTACCGATATTGATATCACCATTCACGTCGAGCATGTAGCCAGGAGTATTCGTGCCGATCCCCAAGCGTGAGTTGCTCGTGTCGGCGACGAAGAGATTGCTTGTGCCAGCCGCGTTTTGGATGACAAAAGCACTTGAGGAGTCCACCGCGTTTTGGAATGTATTCACGCCGGTGAAGGCTTGGGTCGCACTGAGTTTCGCGAGGCTACTCACATCAGAAAGATTAGATGAACTGATCTGGCTGCCGCCAATTCGATATTGGCCAGCTATATCGAGGTTACCGCTTACGTCAATCTTAGCAATGACAGTGCCTGCAGCGTTCTTGGCCTGCAGGATGTCTGCAGTCTGACCAGACTTGGCTTTGAGGATACCGGTGGGCGAGGAGGTAGATGAAGATTCGATATTGAAGTTGGCGGCAGTCTGTAAGGCGGTGCCGTTCTGGACATAGAATCCCGAGTTTGATCCGGCGGTACATCCGGTGGAGTCACAGACTAAGTTGCCGCCCACTCGTAAGCCGGTTGTGGAATTGATATCACCAGCCACATCTAGGCTGTATGATGGTGTCGAGACACCCACGCCAACTCGCGTGTTGGTAGTATCAACGGTGAAGACATTTGAGCTACCTGCGGCATTTTGTACTTGGAAAGCAGTAGTCGAGTCTGCGCTAGCCTTGTAGAGTCCTTGGGCCACAACCGTCACGAGGCTGCCGTTGTCAGAAATCGAACTATCACCCACGGATTGCGAGCCGGTGAATTTAGTCAATTTATTCGTTGTGCCGCCAAGTGTTGTGACGCCACCACCAGATGATGCGCAGTTACCAACTGTCGTACAAACGGTATAGGTGCCAGGAGTTGTAGCGGCATCAAAGTTGTACGTCAGATTTCCGGTTGGGGTACCTGTAAAGCCAATGGCGACCGTGTCGGACCCGTTTACAGCTCTGAATTGTGCAGTCATGTCTCCTTGAAGGATGAGGCTTTGGTTTGTGGCGCCGATCGTCATGGTTGCCGTTGGCTGGATGGTATTGACGGTTAAGGGAGAGGAGAAAGTATTATTTCCTGAGAAGGTCTGATTGCCATTCAGGAGTGCTACGTTTGCACTTAGTCTGCTGTCACTTAGGGTGCCCGCTGCAATATTCGACGCGTTGAGACTTGTGAGGTTGACACCAGATAGTGTGGGGAGTGCCCCTGAACCCGTCAGCTGGACGAGTTTATTGGCGACGTTGAAGGTATTGCCTTGAAGAGTAACGTTTGCGCTCAGTCGAGAGTCACCAAGTGTACCTGAGGTGATCTGTGACGCGTTGAGATTGGTGAGGTTCGATCCACTCACGACTGGCAGTGCACCTGTGCCGTCGAGCTGGACGAGTTTATTGGCGACGTTAAAGGTATTGCCCTGCAGGGTGACATCACTACTGAGCCGAGTATTGTTGATGGTTCCTGTGCTGAGTGCGCTTGCGTTGAGGGCGGTGATATTGGATCCACTTATTGCAGGTAGTGCACCAGTGCCATCGAGCTGGACCAGCTGTCCAGCACCATTAAATGTATTTCCTTGAATGGTGACGGTGCTATCGAGGTTGATCGTGACATCGCCACTCGTACCACCACCAGTCAGGCCAGTTCCGGCTACGACGCTCGTTATGTCTCCACCGGAGTTGGTCGAAGTGATCGTGATCTCGCTGGTACCAGTATTTGGAGTTATCTGGATGCCAGTGCCCGCAACCAGGCTCACTGCACCCGTGCCCGTAGTGCTCGAAATACCATTGAGCGATCCAAGCACGCCTCCGCTCAGGGCAGAAAGTGGAATTACTTGTCCGAGCCGGGTGACTGTACTGTCGAGCCGGTCATTGGATAGGGTGCCGCTGGTGATAGCAGCAGCATTGATATTTGAGAGGTTAGCCCCATTGCCCTGGAAGGTGCTGGCGATAATCGTCCCGCCAATGTTGATGTTTCCAGCCTGCGCAACTTGAGGCACGTTTGTCGAGAGGTTGACTTTATTTGTCAGGCTGCGAGAAATCGCGTCGATGGCAGCTTCAGAGAGTTGTATGCCTCCACGAATCGCAAGCTCACCATTGATGCTGACCGTCTGATCGCCGATTGAGCTGGCTGCATTGGGGCTGGTTGTGTTGACGTTCTCGAGCTTCGTCTGCGAATAGTTCTTGAGGACATCTTGCTGAGAGGTTGAGCGGCTAATTGATGAGTAAAGTCGCCACGCGAAGAGGCCGAGGATTCCAGTCAAGAAGAACAGAATAATAAATACCAGCGCATGGCGATTGCGCCAGATGCTCGGCTTGCGCAATGGCGTGCCGACCCCGCTTGACGACGTAGATGCAGGAGTCGCGGAAGGTCGATTTGCAGACGCTGTAGCTTGTGTTGTCCCTGGAGCACTTGCTGGCGCTGTAGGCTGAACAGCATCGCGACGGAGACTCTCCATCTGATTTTCACCCGGGCTATTCGGCGTTTGTGCGTTGGTTTGTTTTGGCCCCATAAAGATAGCGTGCAAATCTAGTTATGCTTACCAGTAATTGTACCGGTAAATAAGATAGGGGGCAAGCGTAATTTCAGATAAAACAGCGTCTTCTTTGTTGCTAAAGGTTGATGAAGAGGGTGACGGTGTTGTCGACGACTTTCACGAGGCCTTTTGAGACGATGAATTCTTTGACTTCTTGGTCAGTATCAATACGTACAGTGCAGTCAGCGAGGATCGAAAGTAGGTTCGCATGTCCAGGGAGAATATCGAGAGGCCCGACTTGATTGGCTGCCGAGAGCGAGTAGGCTGGCCCGTCGTAGACGGTGTTACGGGTGGAAAGTGCTCGCACCTTTAGGTCGGGTGTGGCTGTGAAGCGTTTCATGCCAGGATTTCCTCAACGCCGTCGATAGTTTTATCTCGTGAGACATATTCACCCTTCGACCCACTGAGGTCTTCGGTGACCGACAGGTTTTGACTGAAGTAATAAATCAGACGTTCGGCCTTCTCGTAGTCAGCGCGATCTTGGGGGGACAGCTCGCTGATACCGACGATGGCAATGATTGTCTTGAGGCTCTCGTGTTTTCGGATCAGCGACCGAGCAAGCATAACAAGTTTGTAATGGCGCTCACCAATTATGTCTGGTGTTATGAGAGAGCTCGTTGTTGCTAGCAAATCTACAGCAGGGAATATCCCGAGTTCAAAAATCTCACGTGACAGCACGATTGTTGAGTCAAGTTGCTGGCTAATCTCGACGACTGCTGGATCGCTCAGATCATCAGCCGGCACATAGATAGATTGCACAGAAGTAATTGAACCTTTGCCGTAGGACTGCAGAGAGTCCTCAAGGCGATGCAGGTCCGAGAAGAGGCTCGCCTGGTACCCGCCTTCAGAAGGTACCCCACCACGCATTGCTGCGAGTTCATTCCTTGCCTGTACAAAACGATAGATATTGTCGACGAAGAAGAGCACATCGTTGCCCTGCTCAGCGAAGTCACGCGCTACGCGACTCGCAGACGTGCCTACGAGTGACCGCAATGCTGCGCTCTCATTCATTTGCCCCATGTATATGACCGTATTTTGACTCAATTTTTTGTCTTTTAAGGTGTGATAGAGTTCAAAGCCCTCACGAATACGCTCGCCGATACCTACGAAGAAGCTAGTGGCAGATTTTTTCTCCGCCACATTATGTATGAGCTCGGTAGTCATGACGGTTTTACCAACACCTGCTCCACCAATGATGCCGATTTTGCGACCTTTCACGAATGGCGCTAAGAAGTCGATGACCTTAATTCCTGTTTCGAGAATCTCAACCTTTTCATTCGTGTCCAGGGCCTTAGCAGGAGGTGTATCAAAGTGCACGAATTCACTGGTCTGCAGCTGTGCTTCCCCGTCAATCGTGCGGCCGATCGCGTCAAACACTCGACCTAATGCTGGTTTACCTGAGGGTAACGCAAGAGATTGACCCGTAGTGATTATTGATGCACCTTGATGGATCGTGGTGCCTTCCGTGAGATTGAGTGCGCTGATAGTCATCTGATCGACCGCTTCGACGATAAGCATTGTGGTTGGATCGTCGACTACCTGCAGGATCTCTCCCACGGCTGGCAATTCAGGGGTAGCGGTTGCGGTTCGAGCCAGTGCTATTGTGGCAAAAAGACCGTTAAGTGCGGTTATGGTGCCTAAGGCTTTTTTTGTAGTCATCTAGAGCATCCCCGCTGCAGTTACAATCTGGCGCGTAGATTCGTCGCGCTCGCGTCGTCGGAGCGAAAAGAGCCGCTGGTTCGTTTTTTGGGTGAGTTTCTCGGCTCGACTGTGGGCGAGCGACATGTTGGTGAAGCGGCCAGCTTGTTGGGCGAGTTGCGACTCAAGCACAAGCTGCGTAATCGAAGTATTAAGCATAATTTGACTCAAATAATCAATAACGTGCTGGGCATTTGGCTCCAGGATGTAGTTGTCGGCAGTTATGATTTCGGTGGCTCCTTGCTCGACTTGGAGTCGCTCTTCTTCGGTGAGTTGTTGCGCCTCGAGCAGCAGAGTGAGTTTCGCGGGGCGCTGCAGAGTGAGTGATTGGTATGAGTTGTAATATGCCGTGGTGGTTTCATACTGACGCACGATCTCGAGAATTGGTTCTACCATGAAGTCTTCGCCAATGTCGGGCATCTCGAAGGCTCGCAGGGGTGCGAGATCGTAGTTTTTGAGCAAGTAATTTCCATGCGATCCAAGCACAATGATATCACTTGCTCCTGGACTATGTTCGGATTGGAGGATGCGTAGGATCTGCTCATCACTCGGTCCGGCCAGACCTGCAGGGGAGGAAATATAGAGGTGCAGATGTCGATTGATCTTACCAAGCTCATTGTTTGAGTGATGTCGTACACGCAGGTCTTGGTAGATACCCCAAAGCTCATTGAAGAATAGTTTTGATGCGAGCACCTCGGCACGGACTGCACGAATCTTGATGCTCGCTGTGTTTTGAAATACATCCGTCAGCTCTCGAATCGCCGAAACAGCCTGAAGTTCACGCTGGAGTTTTTTGGTCAGTACACTCATGATACTGGTACCTTTCCGGCCAATTGCTTGAGAATAGTGCCGGCGACTGTCTGAAATGACATCTCTGGCTTGAAGCGAGGTGCTGCGGCGCGTACTGCATCTTTTACGCGAGACATATCGATAGCTTGGTCTTCTGCCATAAAGACAATAGTGAGGAGTATTTGCTGCTCGATCAGACTATATGATTCATCGGGTCCTTGATTGAATGCAAGCTTAAGACGCTGACCTAGTCGCAGCGCATCACGATATTGATCGGGGAGATCCTGGCCGAAGCTCGCAAACTGGCTGCTTTGCCGATACGCCGCCAAAGCCCGAAATGTATTTTGCGCAAGATTCTTGTGGCTTACTGACTGAGCTCGCCCACCAATACGAGACACAGAAAGCCCAGTGTTAATCGGTGGAATGGTGCCGCGCTGTAACTCCTCGGTGTCAAATACGAGCTGCCCGTCCGTTATTGAGATAATATTCGTCGAGAGGTAACCAGTGATGTCATTGTTGACCGTAGTCATGAGCGGTAAGGCAGTCAGTGTCGCGAGGTTATGGCTCAGTCTTCCCGCTCTCTCGAGTAGGGAAGAGTGCGCAAAGAACATGTCCCCTGGATAGGATTCTCGCCCTGGGGGTGTATTGGCAAGTAAGGCGATCTCGCGGTGCACCTTGGCGTGACTGAGCAAATCGTCATAAATAATGATGGTATCCTTGCCATTCTGCCAGAAGAACTCGGCGATAGCGCAGCCAGAATATGGCGCGAGGTCTGTGAGTGGGAGCGAGGCGAAACTATCGGCAACGACCAACACCATATGCTTGAGGGTGTCTGATTGTTTGAGTCTATGGATGATTGTGGCGATTTCTGTTTTTCGCTTTGCGATGAGTACCATGACAATTATCTTCTGTTTCTTTGCTTGATGCATTGCGGCTTGCAAAGCAAAGCTTGTCTTGCCTGACTTCGTGTCACCCATGATTGCGATGCGCTGTCCATTGACGATCGGGAAGAGGGTGTCGACTACTGCAACACCGGTCTCACACTGTTCATCGAGCTGATAGCGCTGGGCAAATCCTGGGGCTGGTGCGAAGACAGGCTGCTGTATCCGGGACAGAATCGCAGGGCCATCATCAAGTGGTCGAAGGAGGGGATCGACTACTCTTCCGAGTAGTGCCTCACTCGGATGGATGGCAAATGATTGCTTAGCGATAACTGCAGCGGTACCAAGAGGCACTGCCTCGCTGGTCAGCACATTGACGCGGACGATATCGTCTTCAATCCGAGTTATGAGGCCGAGGGCACCGTTGGCGAAAACGACTTCACTCCCCAGGGCTGCTCCAAACAGGCCAAGTACTTCTACGAGGAAGCGGTTACTTTGCACGACTTCACCATTCGGATTGCCTGCTTTGATGAGGCGTTGATAGACCTGGCTCATACAGCGTGTACCATTTCTCGTAAATAAGCGCGACCTTGTTCTTGTGTGCCTAAGACCGACCAGTCATACACGGCATTAGGGGTTTGCACGACTACCCCAGCAATGAGGCTAGGGTCGGTGCGAAATGAGACCAGGACTGGCGCGGCGGTATTTTGTGCAAGTTGCATAAACCATGTCTGTATTGCATGTTTGTGATCACCGCCCAGTGCTACTGCACTGCGGATGAGGATTTGCTTGGCAGCAGCGATGTATTGGCCAAGCGCATGCGTAAGTTCCTGCGCAGTAGCCTTGGGGAGTTTGGTGAGTTCATTTGACTGCATCAGCGCCAGGAGCTCTGGAGAAGGACGTTTACGGGATTGCGTGAGGCGTGAATACGTTGAGACCTCGGCGATGACAGCGCGGAGCTGTTCCAGAGTCAGTGATGGATCGACGACGAGACGTTGCTTCATGCGGCGAGGTCCTTTTTGATTGCGACCTTATTTGCTTCGAGTCGTTCAAGGATAAATTCCTGTTGGTCACCAAATTCTACTCCCTGTACGCTGGCATTCAAGTAGTTCGCTAGCAAGCTTGCCGCATGTTCGTCGACAAGTTGTTGGACCCGCTGCATGACATTCTGCTGGTATGTTTGCATGTACTGGAGCTGTTGTTCAGATAGAGAATCGAGTGCTTGTTGTAATTTCTTAGAGTGGTCGAGGAGCAGTGCGGTTTGGTCTTTGCTGATAGTCTCGAGGGCAGTGACTTGTGCTGTGGTGGCTTGTTCAATCGCCGCGGAGCTCTTCTGAAGGGAGGCGCGTATGGTTTGATTGCTTTCTTTGTCAATCTCATCGACGAGCGAACGCATTTCCTTCGCAAACGGCGTCAGTGCATTGGCGACATGTTTGGCGACATCTTTCTCGAGGGTAGTGTGAAGTTTGGCCACATATTCCGGATTGAGGACAGCTTGCTTCAGCTCTTTTCGATAGCTCTTTTGAATCCAGACGCGCTCACGATAGAGAATTACCAGCGCGATCAAAGAAACACTCATGCTGATAATAATGGCCACCCAGCGAAGCTCGATCATACTGTTAGCTACCCTCCAAGAATTAAGAATACTGCACTGCCGGCGCCAATGACGACTATTATGGCGAGACCAATCATGATGAACAGACTACGACGAATGATGCCTTTAGATAGTGGGTTGCGGCCGATGGAGTAGATACTCGATGAGATCGAGCTATACAATATAATACCCGATGCGAGCAGCGCCAAGACGACCACACCAATCGCCAGTAGTGCCTGGGTGTTGCTGACTGGCTTGCCGACGATATTCGCCAGAAAGCCACGCAGCCCATTCATAACCGGGCTGTTTTGCTCATTTGGTGGGTACCAATCTTGGACTTTTATGTCTGCATCAATCCGTCCGACTTGCACTGTCTGCTTGCCGCCTTTGCTATCAGAAATCTCCACTTTTTGCTTAGATGAATCATCCTGCGAAGTAAAATCTTGCTGTGCGATGCCAACCACCTTACCAGCAGTACTGGCGCGCATAGCTACACCACTGATAGGTGAAATCGTGAGGCTGTCGCCGGTGTGGATTTCTCCATTCGCAGTCGATACGAGAAGGCTGGCTGTACCTTCAGTAACTACTTGTACCTTGTTCTCATTATCGCCATATGCGATGAGTGATTTTGAGGGGCTTATAGAAATACCAAGCAACGCATCGCGACGGTCGACTGAGGCCGTTGCGATAGTCGCAGCCTCGCCAGCAATGAGGCTGACGAGTGACCCGTCGGCGATCGTTTCTTTTGCGCTGTACCCTTGAGAGATAGGTGCAGCAGCAGCCTGCGCAGGAGCTATGCCTAGACAGCAAAACAAACTCATCGCAATGAGCGAAAGTACTCGGATACCACCCTTTTGAGAAAGAATCATTCTAATTTCTGATCACGCTTATGTATAAATAGTACCACAGGGCGACGCTCCCGCGACCAATGTCCACTGATTATTGCGACATAGCATAGGATTCGTTACACTAGTGCTTAATGATTAAGCGAGGGTTGTAAGAAGATGGATCACGTTGGGATGAATCGAGGCGGTGGCGGCATGCATCGCAGCACGAATGGTATGGCACGCACCTGGCTCATTATCGGGGGCATTGCGATAGTCCTGGTTATTCTCGCTGCAGTAGTGTTCAGATTTGGATTTATGAAGGCTGGCCCGAGTGCTGACCGTTATAAAGATGTGAAGCAAAGCCAATACCAAGCAGTATTCCTTACAAATGGCCAAGTATACTTTGGGAAGATCTCCGAGATGGATCGTGGCGATGTGAAGCTCACGGATATTTACTACCTACAGGTGCAGCAATCACTGCAGGCAGAGGCAAAACAGTCGACTGATCAACAGAATCTCTCTCTAGCAAAGCTCGGTGGTGAGCTCCATGGTCCTGAAGATGTGATGTATATCTCGGACAAGCAGGTTTTGTTCTGGGAAAATCTCAAGGATGACTCAAAGGTCGTTCAAGCAATCAAGCAAAACAAGTCAAAATAGTCTTCCGGCATGAATAAATAAGCGCTGACGTTTCGTGGGCGTTATTATCGAAGGCAAGTCTAACATAAGCGTATTGCGTTGGGCTGAATAATACCTTAGAATGTAACCAATAGGATTTTGGAGGAAGGTGAGTCACTCTTGCGCCTTGAGGTATGGTAAATAGAAAAAAAATACTTGCCGCAATCATCGGTGCATTTGCTGTAGCTATTATTCTTTTAGCCGTGGCGCGTCCCGCATCAGCAAATCCGGGGCGAATCTCACTAAGTCCCGACCCGACCTCCGTAGTTGAGGGCCAAGATATGGTAGTTACCGTCCATCTTGACGAACCGATCATTACAGAAGAGGAAGAAGGATATGTCACGATCAATCTGACCTCCAGTGATCCGGGCCTACTGAGCCTATCGGATTCTTCGATCACATTTCCGGCAAGTGAGTGGTCGGGGTCGAAGTCATTTACAATATCAGCGCTTCCAGATAGTGTAATCACTGGTCACCAATCGCTTACGGTCTCATTTACGACTGATTCAAATTCGGAATATTACGATGGCTTCTCTGGAGATATAGATGTCACGTTTATCGATATCGAATTGAGTGGACAATTTGCTGGTGGCACGGGAACTGAAGCGGACCCATATTTGGTGGCGAATTGCGTGCAGCTCGCGTCAGTAGGAAGCGATCCTTTGCTCGCGGATTCATACTATAAGCTCGCAAACACAATCGATTGCTCAGATACGGTCAATTGGAATGGTGGTCAAGGCTGGGTGCCACTGGCTAGCTTCACGAATAGGTTTTCAGGCACGCTTGATGGCGATAATAATAGTATCACTGGGCTTTGGTCCTTGCGTGAGCCGG
Source organism: uncultured Candidatus Saccharibacteria bacterium (assembly GCA_964391595.1). Taxonomy (GTDB): domain Bacteria; phylum Patescibacteriota; class Saccharimonadia; order CAILAD01; genus JADZGC01. The sequence continues at coordinate 38,898 of CAYMMM010000003.1, forward strand.
CACCGGGTCTAGGCCTTTTCTCCTATACAGAAGATGCTACTTTTAAGAACCTCAATATAAGTGGAACAATCGCTAATTCAACAGAAGATTTAGGGACATGCTCGGGTGCAATCGCTGGAGCTGTATTTGGCTCAATCACAATCGAAAATGTCAGAAGTACTACCAATATTAGCGGTCTTCAAGACACGATCGGTGGGTTGGTTGGATGTATTCTAAACGGAGACGGAGCTAGCATTATTACAGGCAGTTCGGTCGATGCTACCTTAAGCTTGGGCGCTATCGGCGGACTCGTCGGGGATGCTGATATATCCGGTACATCAAGTCTTACGATCGAGCATTCTACATCGACCGGCACTTTTTCTGGTGGAGATGTAGGTGGTTTGCTTCGCAGGTTTGTATATCGGGACTGGGATTCGGTTTCGAGCGGCCCCGCCTTGAATATCCTTGACTGTGGGTCAAGCGCCAATATTTCCGTCACAAATGTTGCAGGTGGGCTTGTGGAAAATATAGTCCTAGATCATCGGTGGGCAACGATACAGGATGCATATTTTACGGGGTCGATTGAGGCTAGTGCGGGGAGTGGTGTAGCGGGTCTTGTGAATAGAGTAAGTACATTTGACAGCAACCCAGCCGAAACGATTATCCAAAGAAGTTACGCTAGTACGTTAATCACAAGCGCGGCTGGAAATGTAGGTGGGCTTGTTGGAGTGGTGAGTTCCGACCATGCGGTCTCGGTTGAAGAAAGCTACTTTGGTGGGATTATAGATGCGACAGGTGATTTTGTAGGGGGTCTCATCGCGAGCTCGGATGGTAGTTCAATGATTGATAACTCGTATGCAGATGCTGAATTATCTGGTGATCAGTACGTTGGTGGCCTCTTAGGAGCCGGGGTTGCGGACATAAGTAATTCATTTGCTTTCGGGACAATCACAAGCTCTGGAACAGCACTCGGAGGTATAGCTGGATCAATTAGTGGGGGTACTATTGAGGATTCATTCGCTGCTGTTTCTGTCCCCGCAAATCAGCCTACCACGATAGGCGGGCTGGCAGGTGCAATTAGCGATATGACAATTGAGAATGCCTATGTTGATGCGGGGAGAACAGAGCAAGCTTGCTACTTTACAAGTGGGCCAGGCGACTCAAGCAGTGTCGATTGTAATACAGTAAACGATGATGGCTCAGATCCAAATTATTACTTTGATACTGCTGTTAGCGCCCCCCTAGATCAGTGGGATTTTGACGCGGTGTGGAGTAGTAATGCATATTTCTATCCTTGCTTACAATGGCAAGATTTCTGCCAGACTTTTGAGCCGCAAATGCTGTGCGAGATGGCGACCGCGACCGCGACGACAGCGCATGCTGCATGTGACATTCAAGTTCGATCTGGGTATGAGTATGGTGAAACGACCTGGGAGGCGCGTTATAAGAAATCAGGTGATCTAGACTACAAGGTATATGCTCTCTCTGATAATACACTTGCCGAAATGAGCCTGACTGGCCTAGAGCCCGTATCAGATTATTATCTTGAATTCCGATTTACTAATAATTGGGGCGTAGGTGAGTGGGGGCGTGTCGAGGTGCGCACACTAGAGGGTCAAGCAGAAGGAAGCGCGGCAACTGGGTCTGCACGATCTGTTGTGTTTATTCAGCAATCTTCCGGGCCTTACTCCAATCGTCAGATTAATCTCGCTGACTTTTTAGAGTTCCTTTCTAATGGCAAGCAGGTTACTGGCTTACGAGAGGGTGACGTACTAACCTTCCAGGTAGATAATGAGTGGCATACCATAACGATTCAACAAATCCTGGACGATACCGTTATAGTGCTCATTCAGTCAGAGCCGCAGACGGCAAATCTGATGCCCGGCAGATCTACGACATTCGATGTAAACGGCGACAATACAAATGATATCGAACTGACACTTGACGAGATAGCCGATAAAACGGCTTCTATAACCTTCAAGCAATTACGCAAGCCTCTCGCTACTACAGCATCATCAAGCTCGATCACTGAAGAAGAAGTGCAGAGTCGCACGGAGCGCTATGGTTGGGTAGTGTGGCTGGTGGTTGGTGTAGCGGCTGCATTGCTAAGTACTATATATCTGAAGAATAGACATTTGGTGCATACGAAACAAGAATCGAAGGAGTAATGCATTGCTGGTAAGTATAGGCAATACGGTTATGTTTGTGAGATACTGATAATAAGTATTTTCAAGTCATGGAGGGCTGGGTGTCTGTAAGGATAGCCGGAACAACAAAAATGAAACGTATCGCAAAAAAAATCGAGAACTTGGGGCGCCTATCGCGGCTCTTAGTCGCAGTGCTAATATCATTGCCGTTATCGATATTCCCTTCTACTGCACAGCACACAAAGGCATTTAGTGGTACTGGTCTAGGTACAGCAGAGAGCCCATATCTTATTACTGATTGTGATGAGCTTCAGTCTATCGATATTGATGGCCAAAATTATGAAACAGAAGGCAAGACTTACAAGCTTGCTAGCGACATTGACTGTACAGCAACAAGTACGTGGAATAGCGGCCAAGGCTTTGACCCAATAAACGACTTTGGCGGCATCTTCGATGGTGATGGACACACAATTAATGGACTTACCATTAATCGACCATCGACTGATAATGTTGGTCTTTTTTCATACGCGGCCTACGAAGCACTTATTACAAGGGTGAGTTTGACGAACGTAAATATAACTGGTGATAGCTATGTTGGCGGAATCGCCGGTGAAATAAATGGAACGCTTTTAGACGTTCATGTATCTGGCAGCGTAAGCGGTAGTAATGATGAATATTATCAAGGAGTTGGCGGAATCGCCGGACGCAAAGGTAATACTGGATCTATTCTTGATCGAGTCAGCTTTGAAGGCACTGTCACTAATGCGGGTACTTCAACCGGGGGTATCGTTGGGTATGCCGGCAATATTGGGGCACTTACAAATAGTTTTGTTAATGCATCAGTAAATGGTCAAACGCACACCGGAGGGCTCATTGGCTATATGGGATCGTGTTGTAATGTAGTGAGTAATACGTATGCTATTGGAGATGTGACCGGCACCACAAACGTCGGTGGATTAATTGGTCGCTATCAAGAAGTTTCCTCTGATGACAATAGGGTTGAAAACAGTTTTGCTGCAATTGCAGTGAGCGGTAGTTCGAACGTCGGTGCGGTTGTGGGTAGTATCAATAACATTGGCTCAACTCCGCTAACGAATCTGGCGTTTGATCAGGACATTGCGGGAGTGAGTGATTGTATTGGAGCCTCGGACTCGGGGGTCGTAAGCTGTACTGCTCGTAATACAGATGGGTTGAGCCCTGAATACCTACAAGACAGTGCAAACGAACCGCTTGCGAGCTGGGATTTTACCGACGTCTGGAATGAGGAGGTAGGAGATTACCCAAGTTTAAGCCCTGTCACCGATCTGAGCGTTCCGGGTGCAGTTACTGGCATATCGGTTGACTACCCCAACTTGCCAAATGAAGCGGAGTTTAGTTTTACTGGGCCAGTAGATAGTGGATCATTCCCTGTGAGTTACTACGAAACAGAGGTTCGTTTAGCAGATTCGGACTGGAACAGTGTGGATGGGGGCAGTACAAGCGACGCTTCTCCAATGAGTGTTAATAATTTATCACTTGGGACAGATTACGTTGTTCGCATCCGAGCAGTCAGCATATACGGGGCAGGAGACTGGACGGAGTATAACTTTAGTACTAGTCCTGCGGTTAATAGAGATATCAGCACATGTGAGCAGCTGCATGATATCGATGAGGATGCTTCGTTCTTAGATAACATAACACTTACAGATGATATTGATTGCTCTGATATTGATAATTTCTCACCACTCAGTTTTGAAGACAGTTCGTATGCAGGTATTTTTGATGGCCAAGGTCACACTATTTCGAACATAACAATGGAAGGCGATGACACCGGAGACTGGGGCCTGTTCAGCCATTTGGGTACTGGGGTTGTACGTGATCTTACAATTGAAGATGGTTCTATAGATGTTACTAATGATGCCTATGACTGTGGTGCTCTGGCTGGTGAGGCATATGGTACGACAATTACTGATGTCCATGTTCGTAATTATGATATATCTTGCCGGTCTGTTGTCGGGGGGATAGTCGGTAATTACGACTCAGAGGACGGCGTAAATATTGAATTGACTAATCTCAGTGTTACTGGTGGATCAATGACAGTAAGTGACAATAGAGCAGGTGGTCTATTTGGTGATGTGGATGTTAATGATGCATCAACCCTACTAGTTGAAAAAATATATTCTGATACAGCAGTAAATTCTGAAGGGTCGGCAGGTGGTCTATTTGGTGAAGTTGACGTCGAAAATGACGAAGACGATGGCGATCCAGACGCTGTTATTACACTGAGAGATGCCTATTCTAAATCTATAGTAACGTCAACTGGCGATGATGTCGGTGGCTTGATTGGATACGCTGAAGTATATAACGATGGCTATGAGACTGTTTCCAAGATCGTCATAGAAAACACCTATAGTTCGGGGTCAATCAGCGGATATTCAAATGTTGGTGGTTTAATTGGGGAATTGTATGATCTGGAATACGAGGGCGAAGAAGTCGAGATCACTCATTCTTTTGTAACGAGCAGTATTAGTGACGAGGATTCCTCAAATGCTCATGCGGTGATCGGTTCTGAAATTGATATTGACGAGGGCCAATTGACACTAGATGGTGTGTACTTTGATCAAACTGCCACCGGTAAAGACCAGGCACTCTTTGAAGATGATTACGCTGGATCATCTGCCATTAATACCGATGGCTCTGAGGGTGATTACTTCAAGAATAATGTCGAGAACCCTCCGCTAGACACATGGGATTTTGACGATATATGGCTAGTAAATGTAGATGACTATCCGACATTCATTGGGCAACCATCTGAAGATATCAATATAGACATGAGTTCGGCAGAAGACGGATCACTGATCAATTTTACTGCGCAAGGATGTGATTCTCTTGGAGAATGGCAGACTAGTAAAGAGTCCCAACTGGCCAAGCAAGATATCGGCTTTGATTACCCTGAGGGGCTGGTGAAGTTCGAATTGCTTAGCTGTGAAAGTGGCGGAGATGCTACTATTCAATTTACTGTTGTAACTAATCTAAAAGCAGGCGAAATTAGCGTTCGTAAATACAGCGAAACTCTTACTACCTTTACGACACTGACTGATGAGAATAGCAATGTGTCAATTGAAGAAGTGACAATTGATGATCAAGCTGCACTGCGTGTGACATATGTACTTACCGATGGCGGCTTACTCGATCAAGACGGCTTAGTGAACGGCGAGATCGTTGACCCAGTAGGTGTGGCACAAGTAGCCCTGACTGCTCCAAATACAGGATCTGGCCATTAAATGAGATTAGTCCGTAGGATTTTGAGCTTAACCCTAGTAGGCCTGTTGGCTACTAATTTAACGTATACCCCTATAGCGTTTGCTGTTGAGCCAGATACTACGATCGCTAGCTCACCGGGATTAAAAACTACCGATACGACAGCGACCTTTGAATTCAGCGCCGACCAAGAGGAACCAATTACTTTTCAATGTAGAATTGATGGGGGTTCGTTAAGTTCATGTAGTAGCCCTTTTCAGACACCGACTTTAGATATCGGTGCACATGTTTTTGAAGTTCAGGCTACTAACGGTGACACTGAGACCGATGCCTCACCGGCGACATATGCTTGGGAAATTGTATCTCCAGAAATTACATCATGTGAAGAGCTGATCAATATCGATGATGTGCTTGATGGTGACTTTGAGCTCATGTCAGACCTTAACTGTGTTCCAGAAGGCAATGATGCGATGATTGGCGATAATCAAAATCCTTTCACGGGGAGCTTCGACGGTAATGATCATACAGTTACCATTGACCTTGATCTTTCGGACAATGGTATCGGCTTGTTTTCTCAGGTCACCGATGGTGGAACAGTCAATAATCTGACGGTTGCTGGCTCAATTGGTGGCACCAATGAAGTTGGTGGCATTGCCGGGGGAGCTACTGATGCGAGTTTTGATGATATCCATAACGAAGCCACAATAACTGGCGAAAATTCTGTCGGTGGACTCATAGGGTACATTCATGACGGTACGTCGATAATGAATTCCTCATCAAGCGGGAGCGTGACTGGCGTCAACTATGTTGGAGGCCTCGTCGGTAGATTGCATACATCTTCGATAGCATCATCAAGTTCCACTGGTGAAGTGAACGGAGTTGATAATGTCGGCGGCGCCGTAGGGTTAATGACCGAAACTTCCGAAGTCGTCAACTCATCAGCATCTGGTTTGGTGCAAGGAGCTAGTGCCGTCGGAGGGTTCGTTGGTGGATCGTACTGTTCAAGTTCGCACTATAGAAGCTCTGCAACGGGCAATGTGATTGCGTCGGGCTCCGCGGTGGGTGGCTACGTCGGTGACGACGGCTGTGAGGGCCCGGGCAGTACCTATCAGGAATCCTTTGCAACTGGCAATGTAACTGGTGGATCGCTTGTGGGTGGCTTTATTGGACAAGCTTTTGTCTCGACGCTTGATAAAACATATGCCCTTGGTGACGTAACCTCGACTGGGGGTGGCTATGTTGGGGGACTCATCGGTTATTCAAACGGATTTGATGGGGCAGAAACTCAAGTAAATGAGTCATTTGCGCGTGGAGATGTTGTTGCAAATGGTACGAGCGTCGGTGGTTTGGTGGGCGGCACAAGTGGAGACGGTAATGTCTTTACAGACGTATTTGCTCGCGGGTCAGTAACAGGCAGTGGAATCGTAGGCGGGTTATTGGGATATTCCACGGCTGGAACGACTACCACGAATGCGTATGCAACGGGGCTAATTACAAGTGGTGACGGAAATGTCGGTGGGCTGCTTGGAGCTGGAGAAGGTGGCACAGTTTTTAACTCGTCATTTTGGGACGAAGATGCAACGCAGATGTCACTTGGTGGGAATGGTACGCCGAAGACGACCGATGAAATGACTAATGTCGATACTTATACACTCGAAACTACAGTCGGCCTTGCACAAGCATGGGATTTCGTCGATGACCCAAATGACGATGAAGGTACAGATGATATTTGGTTTATTGACCAAGGCAATAACGATGGATATCCGTGCCTCACTTGGCTCAACAACAGCTGCGACTTTGCATCAGAACAAGACCCAGACGTATACGAAGATCTCAATGGCGACTCAATCCCAGACAGTGAGCAGCCGAATGTCGGGGGTTATTACAAGGGTAGTACGGGTAAGTTTGTTGCCATGGACATGGGCGCTAATTGCGAACTCACCGGCGATGACATGACTGAAGAATCTAATTTCCCTGTTGCTGACCCAGCATATGAATACGATAATGGCCTCTTTGAGTTCACTGCAGACTGCACAGTAGAGACCACAACTATTAAGCTGTACTACTACGATGTTGACATCACCGACTTAGTGGCTCGCAAATACAGTACAAAGACTAATGCTTACTTCACCTTAGATGATGCTATCATCACCCAGCAGACCATTAACGGGCATAGTGTTGCCGTAGTGACTTATCAGCTCACCGATAACTCCGAACGAGATATGGATGAAGAGCCAGGCTCCATTGAGGACCCTGCTGGACTGGCGAGGTCGATCTTGAATGCTCCGAATGCCGGTATCGGTGGCATATAGCCAAGCTCGCAAGACTATAATAAAGTTAAGACTATGAAGAGTCGTACGCTTCGCTTCGTTGCCATTGCACTAGGCATAGCCATACTAGTGGGTGGGCTGACGTGGCTCTTGAAGCGTCAGGTAGAAAAGCCCCAGGTTAATACTCAAATTGTCGTGTCCGATGATGACCCGAGTAGTAATAAACCCGAAGATGAAGGGTATGTGTGGAGGGGTGCTCCAGATGAGCCTAAACAAATAGAGATAAGCTCTATCGGAGTTAAAGCTTATATCCAGAAAGTTGACGTTACGAGCAAGCAACAGGTCGCAGCGCCAAACAATATATATTTAGCCGGATGGTTTGTACGTTACCCAAAGCCAGGCGAACAGGGACTGAGTATCATCGATGGACATATAGTCGATAAGTCTGATCAAGGGGTATTTACACGGCTGGGCGAAATGCAGCCTGCTGATGAATTCTCGGTTGTATTCGGCGATAATTCCAGAAAGACCTTTTCGGTTATTGAGACACGAGTGGTGGATACAGATAAGGCGGAGTCAGTATTATTCTCTCAAAATCCATTGGTGCGCAATCAGCTTAACCTCATTACTTGCGGAGGTACTTATGACGAGTCTTCAAGGGTTTTTAACAAGCGCGTCATTGTGATCTCGGAGCTTATCCAGTAGGAGGCGTTATTGAGGGGGATTGTGTAAAGCGCTTGAGATAAGGCAGTCTTTACGGTACGCTAGATCAAGAAATGAGGAGTGAGTGAAGTATGGATGGTCTAGAAAAGCGTTCTTCTGGCGGCTACGATCGAGCCCACAATAGCCAGGCAAAAAAATCTTCAGCTGTTCGTAAGCTAGTAAGCAAGATCGGCTCAGGCGCTGGTAGTTTGATTCGTTGGATTGCCGGCTCTAGGCTAGCACAGGTTATGCTTATAGTTCTTTTGCTTATTGGCGGTGGCTTTGGACTTTATAAGATTGGGTATTCACGCGGTGAGCAAGCACAGAAAGCACTGGATGAAAAGAGCCGCCCAAAGATCCCTAGCCGTCAGTCAAATAGTAGCAGCTCGCCCCGGCCAAGTAGCGCTATTACATCTTATGTTGGTGAGATCACAGAAATTTCAGCAGCTGGCTTGACTGTAAAAACTACCGATAACGCGACACACAAAGTTAGCTTCGGGCAAAGCTTAGTTGTAACTGATGTAAAAGGCGCAAAGTCTGACGCGAAAAACCTGAAGAAGGGTCAGAAGATTGCTGTTTCAGGCACTGACAAGGATGGCGAACTCTCTGCTACACGCATTCGAATACGTTAGGGATGATAGATTCGGTTGAGCGGCACAAAATCCAGAACGGGTGTATATTCGTACTCTGTTCGTATATAATGTATTGATATGCAGGGTGAGCTATTTTCGCGTCCTTTGGTGTTCGTAGATATCGAGACTACTGGTGGTAGCCCTCAGGCATGTCGTGTGCTTGAGCTAGCAGCGCTTCGAGTTGAGGCTGGCAGGGTAGTGGATTATCTTGATGTACTCTTAGATCCAGGAGCTGATGTGCCATGGTTTATCACCAATCTTACGGGGATTAAGACTGAGGACACTTGGGGCGCGCCCAGCTTTAGCCAGGTCGCGAAGAGATTCTTGAGTTTATTCTCTGAAGGCGCCGTCTTCATCGCGCATAATGTCTCATTTGACTATGGGTTTTTGCAGGCTGAATACAACTTGCTGGGTGAGCGGCTCCACGTTCCCAAGGCGTGCACCGTACAACTGTCCCGGACTTTTTATCCTGAGCAGCGCCATCATCGTCTCGACGCAGTTATTGAACGTCATGGCATAGTGGTCGAGGATCGCCATCGTGCGCTCGGGGATGCTCAGGCTCTGGTGGATTTTTATGGAATACTATGCTGCGAGTTTGGTGAGAACGCGGTGGCTACGGCAATCATGCAACAAGCCTTAAGAAGGCCGACTTCCAAGCGATCTCTCAGATGATAGCGAGTATGATGCACTCATGAAAGGAGAAATAATCATTTGAATAAGAAGAAAGTGCTGGCCGTTGGGTTAGCTTCACTCGGCATAGCAGGTGTACTCGGGAGTGGTGCTGCTCTTGCAGAAACTGGTTCGGGGAGCACGCTTGCAGAAAAAATAGCTACTCATTTTAACCTCAACAAAGATGAGGTGCAGAAGGTTCTCGACCAGGATCGCGCTGATCACCAAGCTGATCGTGAGAAGCAGTACGAAGAGCGCTTGCAGAAAGCCGTTGATGATAAGAAAATTACTTCCGAGCAGCGAGACAAAATTCTCGCGAAGCACAAAGAGCTCGAGTCGTACTTCGAGTCACAACGCGATGCTATGAAAGACAAGACACCACAAGAGCGTCGGGATGCTATGAAGACCAAGATGGATGAGATCACGCAATGGGAAAAAGACAATAATATCCCCGCTGGATATCTGCATCCTGGTGGTCCAGGTATGGGTCATGGGTCTGGGCGTGGTAAGGGCATGATGCATGGTGGCTCGGACAGCAATGATCCGGCGCCGGATGTAAGCCCTAGCTCGCAAGTACAGTAGTTTGTATCACATCAAGGATAGTCTTACCGTAATAGTGCCAGCAGCAGCTGGTACTATTTATTATTTCAGTTTATTCTCAGCTAGGAGTATAATACTCTGATTATGAAGATTCTCATCATTGAAGATGAATATAAGATTGCGAACGCGTTGAAGCGAGGGCTCGAGCAAGAGCGTTATTCTGCCGAAGCCGTCTACGATGGTGAGTCGGGCTTATCTGCTGCTGAAGCCGAAGACTATGATCTGATAGTACTCGATCGTATGCTTCCTGGGGTCGATGGTCTAGAGGTTTGTCGGCGCTTGCGTGACGCTGATAATAAGACGCCCATCCTCATGTTGACAGCAAAAGACCAGGTGCGTGATCGAGTGGCTGGTCTCGATGCCGGGGCGGATGATTATCTCGTCAAGCCATTTGCCTTCGAGGAGCTTTTGGCTCGCATTCGCGCGCTCTTGCGTCGCCCGAACCAAGCCCAGGACACGGTACTTAGGGTGGGCGATCTCACGCTCGATCCTGCTACCTTTTCTGTAGCGCGATCAGAGAAGCCTATCGAGCTGTCGGCAAAGGAGTTTGCACTGCTTGAGTACCTCATGCGCAATGAGGGTCGTGTGGTCAACAAGGATACCATCATCTCGCATGTGTGGGAGTACGATGCTGACATCTTGCCAAATACTGTGGAGGTATACGTCGGGTATTTACGCAATAAAATCGATCGACCGTTTAAGAACGACCTCATCAAGACGAAACGAGGCTTTGGGTATGTACTCTCAGCTTCATAAGAGACTGTTGCGTGTGCGAAAGCGCCTGATCGGCCTCCCGCCAGCTACAAAGCTGACAGCGGGCTATCTTGCGATTATCATGACATTGTCGATTGGCTTTAGTGTAGTGTTATTCCAAATATCTGCAAACCAACTGCATCGAGGTTTGCGGCGCCCAGCGATTGGTGTCGATGCTGAGCTGCCGCAGTTTTTTGACTTGTACGAACGTACACGCTTGCAGCAGATTTTTTCGGCAGAGTCAGAACTCCGCTCTAATCTCGTATTGTTTAATATCTTCGTACTTTTGGCGGGTGGAGGGGCGAGTTACGTGCTGGCGAAACGAACGATTCGCCCGATCGAAGAAGCGCTTGAAGCCCAGAAGCGCTTCACTGCCGATGCTTCGCATGAATTGCGTACGCCTCTCACCGCTATGCAAACCGAGATCGAGGTGGCCTTGCGCGACCCCAAGCTGAAGCCTTCGGAAGCTCGAGCATTACTTCAAAGTAATCTTGATGAAGTTGTGCGTGTGCAGCTCCTTGTCGAGGGCCTACTGCGACTTGCCAGGAAAGGCGAACTCGATATTCGTAAGCGTGTGAAGATAGCCGACCCTATGATGGCTGCCATAAAAAGGGTGCGCCAAGCTGCGCAGCAAAATCATGTCAGTCTGAAGCTGGACGCTCCAGTTGCACGTGTGGCTATAGATCCTGGTGCTATTGAGGAAGTGCTTGTCATCTTGCTCGATAATGCCATCAAGTATGGTCCACAAAATTCCACCGTTTCTCTCAAGGCTCACCAGGAGCGAGATACGCTTGTCTTGGAAGTGCGTGATCAGGGCGAAGGGATTGCTGATGAGGATATCCCGCATCTTTTCGAACGCTTTTATCGTGGTGATAAGAGCAGGACCAAGCAGTCGGTGGAAGGCTTTGGCTTAGGATTGTCGATCGCCAAGCAAATCATCGAAGCCCATAAAGGTTCAATTCGCGTCTCGTCTGGGCCTGATGGCTCAACTTTCTCAATAAACCTGCCCTTGGGCTAGCTCAGATCATGGTGCTTACTAGGGCAGCTTGTCGGCATCTCGTACCCTAGGCATCGAATAGAGCTGACTAACGGTCTGATTCACCCCGAAATGCGTCGAGACAGCTGAGCTATAACCAGCATTACGGACAGCATTTATCACACTTTGGTTGTAGCTACCGTACGGATACGCGAAGTGTCGTATTGGATGACCTAGTTGTGTCTCAATTTCCGTTTTATTCTGTGTGATCTCGAATTGTAGTAAACTACTTTGAACTGAGGGCAGCGAGAGATGATCGACTGTGTGACCACCAATCTCTATGAGCCCACTTTGATCTAGCTGGCGTATTTGATCCCAGGTCAAATAATTGTCGCCGCAACTAGTGTTTGTTCGGTTTGCGCCAATGCAATAGTGGCTAGCGTCGCCTCCCGAAATGATATAAAAAACCGCTTTCATATTGTGTTTTTTGAGAGCAGCGAATGCTGCCAGCTGATCTGTAAAACCGTCATCAAATGTAATGACCAGTGGCTTGCCCGCGATTGGTCTTCGGGATCGCAGCGCGGTCTCGACTTCATCCAGCGTCACAGTTGAGTAGCCCTTCTGCTGCAAGCGTGTGAGGATGTCATCAAAACGATCGGGTGTCTTATGATAGATAAGTATGGGAATTTGTAGATTAAACTCTAGCGGAGTAGGTCTCGGAGTTGAGCTGGATGCGAGATTTTGTTTTTTTTCGATCTGGTCTATGGTAATTGCCCAGCGTTGAAGGTTATCCGAAAGAGCTCGCATTTTTTCACGAGCCTCAGGGTAGTCGAGGGCATCCACCTCGGCGTGAACGATGACGAAGGCCTGCGCAACATCAGCTGAATCGAAAACTTTTGCATTGTCCTTTTGCTGCCGTAATTCGAGATCTTTTGCCCGCTGCTCGAGCTTCGCAAGGTCGTCGTGGATGTCTTGTGCAATGCGTACATCGATGCCTGTCGACTCGTGTCGGGGTGACGCAGAGATACGCCATACATCATAGCCAGTAACGAGTAGGAGTAGTATAAGCACAACACTGTATGCTAGACGAGCGAGAAATAGCGACTGGCTGGCAGTTATGGCACTTTTTTTGCTATTGTGCGGCATGTATCGAAACGCTATTTTACTATAATGCCATACAGTATGGTGATCATTTCATACCCCTATGTTTTGGAAGTACCGCACTCATTGGCTTGGCCATAGTATGTGATCGTTTGAGCTTCAAGAAGAATCCGACTGCAAGCGTGACCAGGCTAACTATGACGATTCCTGCACCGCTCGCTAGGAGTATGCCAGCCTCGTCCCATGCCCAGCGTGGCGAAACGAAGCTATAGGTATAGTTTGCTTTGTCTATCGCTCGTGGTTTTGCAGGATTCTGCCCGGTCGTTACATGTGTATCCACGTAGTCGCGGATACATTTTGCAGCACTGACTGAGTTGAGCTTCACGGGACAGGCTTGGACAGCATCCTTATATACGTCGATATTAAATCGAGACCCCGCTTCGGCATCAGTCTTGGCTTGAGCGACATCGCGTTCGTATTTACTCTCGAGGGTCACATGTGCACTGGCGTTCATGTGTGTGGTGCTGTATTTCTTCAAGTCATCAAGAAGCTTTGAGACGTCTTCTTTGCGCTGGTCGGCTGCGGTAATCGCCTCAACTTTGCTGTATGCATTCATGCGATTATTCCTCAGTGCGAAAACTCCACCGGCTAGCAACAAGCAGCCGATAAGTATACTGATTCCGAGGAGTGCTTTTTTCATCTCTAGAATTATAGCGGTATTTGCGATCATTTGTTAGCGATATGCATGGCAACTCACTCTCAGTAAAAAGATGAACCCACCTCGACGCCGAAGCGAAGGGTGGGTTGTTTGTGGTGCCGACCCGGAGGTCAGTGGCGGAAGTGAGATTTCAGCATGATGCCGATGATCACCGCCAGGCAGACCGACTCTATCCAGCCGTGCCAGCGAATGCCCTCGAGAAGCTCGATGATGCGCTGTGCCTGTTCGTGTGTCATGGTGACTCCTTGTCTCGCGCGGACTAGCCGCAGCGGTTGGGGACGGTGAGCAGGGCACCGATCTGCAGTCTGCCATCGGCCTTGGGGTCGATGCCGGCGATGCCAGCATTCTCGGGCATGTAGCCGAGGCTGACCAGGACTTCACCCTTGTTGGCGGTCACGCCGCCTTTGATCTCACGGGCGATGATGCCGTTGATCGTGTCGTCCGGCATGACGACCACCGGGTGGGTCTTGCCGGATCCGATCGTGCAGTCGGCTGGGTTCGTGTCGACCTTTAAGATCCAGACGAACATCCAAATGACGATGAGCGCCAGGAAGGGGATGGCGAGCAGGTAGTACCCACTCGAGTGATCGGGGTTCTGGGTTCGCGTGGCGGGGTTCTGGGGGTACGTCGTCTGGGTCATGGACCCTCCTTCTCTTGATGTCGGGGAATTGACGAACTGCACCATATTATCACAAAAACGTCTATATGTCAAGTATTAATCACGGATTGCAGAGGTGCAGCATAAGCATTTTTCAGATATACTATGAAATATGACGCATATACACGCTGACAGATACAAGAAGACCAAAATCATTGCTACTATCGGCCCCGCCACAGAGGATAAAATACCCGAGTTGCTGGCTTCTGGGGTGAATGGTGTGCGACTCAATCTGTCACACAATACGCATGCTTGGCACGCCAAGATTATCGACAAAGTGAGGACAGCTGCGAAGAAGCTCGATCGTTCAGTGGCTATTATGTGGGATTTGCAGGGGCCAAAAATCCGTGTCGGTGAGGTCGAAGGCTTGATCGAAGTGAAGGCTGGTGATGAGATCAAATTTGCCGAAGTGAGTAACGGTATGTCGCCCGAAGGCGTGCTTCCTATCCAATACAACATCGCACCGCATGTGAAGGTTGGTGATCGGATTATGATCCGTGATGGTGTCATTACGACTGAGGTTACGAAAGTCCAAAACGGCGTTGTCACGGTCAAGGCAAAAAATGCTGGTAAATTCGGTAGTAACCATGGGGTGAATCTTCCGGACACGATCTTTCACGGCTCAAAGTTGACCGAGAAAGACATGGAAGATGTGCGCTTTGGTCTGGCGCGTGATATCGACTACATTGTGTTGTCGTTTGTGCATACAGCCGAAGACATCGATACCTTGAGGGCGATGATCAAGAAGCGCAAGAAGAAAGTTCGGATTATTACCAAGATCGAGACGAAGCCGGCGACTGAGAATCTGCATTCGATCATGATGGCCAGTGACGTGGTCATGATCGCACGCGGTGACTTGGCGCTCGAGACCAGTCCTGAGCAAGTCCCGATTATTGGGCGCAAGATCATCGAGATGGGGCGTGAGTACAAGACTCCGGTGATCATGGCGACGCAGATGCTTGAGAGTATGACGTCATCACCCAGCCCGACTCGTGCTGAAGCAAACGACGTCGCGACCGCCGTGTCTCTCGGTGTTGATGCGGTCATGCTGTCGGGCGAAACGGCGATCGGTGCCTTCGCGGTTGATGCGGTGGCGATGATGAAACGGATTATTCTTTCTACCGAACAGTATATGCGTGATAGCGGTGATCTCACTATGCTGTCACGGGACTTAAATGCGACTGACAATGCGCAAAGTGCGGTGGCGATGGCGGCTTTGACGCTCGCAAATCACGTGGGCGCACAACTCATCCTCGCGGAGACAGTGAGTGGCGCGACAGCGCAGTCAATATCGTCGTTGCGTCCAGACGCTGCGATCATCATGGCTAGCCCGGATGTGCAGGTATGCAATCAGTTGGCAATCATCTGGGGATCGAAGCCCTACAAGGTGCCGCGCCGTCGTTATATCCAGGCTCGTCTCGTCAAGTCACTGGTGCATAAGGGCGCTTTGAAGAGCGGCGATTATGTCGTCTCAGCCTTTGGCACGCACGCCGGCAAGACGGGCGCAACTGACACCGTTCGACTTCTGGTGGCCTAGTATGAGCCGAGAGAAAATTGCTAAGGGGTTGTGGCTGTTGCAGCTCGCACTTGAGGCAGCCATGGGAATACATTTTTCCACTGCTATAACACGCGAATATATAGACAGTCTTCAGCCACAGGCAGTATGTGAGCTCTGTAATATTGCCCCACCACGGTCGCTGCTGGAGATTATTCTTAATAAGCATCAGTTTGTATTTCTGTGGCTGCCTATGCTGCTCGTTTCATTAGTGAGTGTTTACATGCTTTTTATTAAGAAGAAGCGAACACCAAAAATATCCGTAGCGCTCGTCTCAGTTGTCGCCAAAATCGGGTATATATACATTTGTAGTTTGATTTACTCCGCACTGCCTTAGGCGCTAGGATCTTGCCTTTGATAGCATAAGCACTTTCGCGGTATACTAAGAGCACTATGGCACGCAAAACGTACATTGTCGGCAATTGGAAAATGCACCTCAGTCCCAGTGAGTCGAGTTTATTTGTAGCCAGACTACTGAAAGAAGTTCCGAAAGTCCCTGCAGGTGTCGAGGCGGTCCTGTGTCCACCGGTGGTTGACCTTACAACAGTACGATCTGAGCTGCGCGGTCACGATCATTTCAAGGTGGGGGTGCAGAATATTTATCCCGCCGATGAGGGTGCATATACGGGAGAGACGAGTGCAGCCATGGTTGAGGATCTCGCGCAGTACGCCATCGTAGGTCACTCTGAGCGGCGGCATGTCTTTGGCGAGCGCGATGGAATAATCGCACAGAAGCTCGCAGCCTGTCTGCGTCATGGAGTCACACCGATATTGTGTGTCGGCGAAACTGGGCACGACCGAAGTAATGGCCATGCTGCTCAAGTGGTCGCCGACCAGCTCGAGGCAGCACTTACTCTGCTCACCCCAGAGGAGCTACACGACATCGTTATTGCCTATGAGCCGGTCTGGGCGATCGGGACGGGTGAGAATGCCACTGCCCAGGATGCAGCTGAGATGTTTAGTGTCATTCGCGCATGGCTGCAAGTGCGACATACGCCTGCGATTGCGAAGTCGGTACCACTCTTGTATGGCGGCTCAGTGAAGGCAGACAACGCGGGGCAATATCTTGCGCTCGATGATTGCGCTGGTTTACTCGTCGGTGGGGCTAGTGTGAACTACAAAGAGTTTGCCGGCATACTCAACGCCGCAAAATAGTCATTCTTGCTGCCACGTGCTTGATAAAACACCCTGTAGTCTGTACACTTATGCACGAAAATAAGCGCAAAATCTAAGCCCAGAAATAAGGAGTATTCATGTCTCTCAAGAATGTTGGTATCGGCGACAAAGCCCCCGAAATCGTTAACGTCATTATCGAAAATCCACGTGGTCAGTCACGAAATAAATATGAGGCTGACAAGGATACCGGGGTTATCTTTCTCGATCGCGTGAATGCTGTCACTTTGAGCTATGTTGCAGATTATGGTTATCTTCCAGAAACACTCGGAGATGACGGTGATCCGCTTGATGCGTATATTGTAATTGATGAGCCTCTCCATCCTGGTGTTGTTGTTCCCGCTCGCGTGATAGGTATGATGAAGATGACCGACGAGGGTGAGGGTGACGAGAAACTCATTTGCGTCGCTAGTAAGGACGTGAGCAAGGATCATATCAAGCATGTCGATGACCTCGGACCGACTTTTAAGAAAATGATCGAGCACTTCCATGGTCACCTCAAGGATTGGAAGAACGATTGGACTGGTGTCGAGACCTCATTCGACGGTTGGTTTGGGCCAGATGAAGCGTACGCGGTTATCCAGCGTGCGCAAGACTCAGCCAAGAACTAGGCATAAATATCTTTAATATAAGGCACTCTGTCGAGTGTCTTATATTATTGCCCTGGGGCGAGCGTGAGGCTTAAGCCTCGTAGAGCAATTGTGATCTCATCGACGACTTCCTTGG
>CAYMMM010000004.1:0-44153 GCA_964391595.1 uncultured Candidatus Saccharibacteria bacterium
AAGCTTGGTTCAGAAGCAAAACCCCCTATCTCTCGAGATCGGGGGTTTTGTGGTTTATTGCGCTTGTGGAGGCTGGTAGTTATCGCCAAAAGTTAATGGATCCGGGTACTGACCGGGGTTCTCAGCTCGAGCTGCATTGTAGTCATTTGTCGCTGAGTTCTCGTAGGCTTCACGATAACTTTGTAGATGCTGAGTTCCACGGTAAATATTAGAATCCGCTTTATCGCCAGCTTGCGTTTGTTCATATCTTAACTGTCTTAAATCTGGCAGTTCCTTAAAGCGTTCTTGTAAAGCTAGACTTGTTTCTGCGTAATGTCGATATTTTTCATTTCCCTCGGGTGTTCGGTCCTCTGAAATAGACTCAATTAGCCTTTCAATAGCCCTGGAGCCTGCTCGAATATCTTCAATTTCATTCGTGACCTGCTCGATTTGTTCTGAAATACTCGCAAATCGTTCGGCTCCTAATGAATGTCCAGCATAAATCTCATCTGCTACATGTGACTGAGAGCCATGCGTATCAGGAGATATTTGCATATGCCCTATTTGACGCTCCTCGACTACTGGAGTGTCGCTTAGGTTAGGCGATAAGTCCGGCGTACTACGTACAAACTCATCATCTCGCTCACCACGTGGCTCATGTGGTTCTAGCATATCTGTTTGTCTCCCGAATTTTATGATTATAAACTTATTACGCTTATTCTAGCATAATTTAGTCAATCTTATTCTTTGACCTTCATCTTATATTGATGTAAAAACTGGGGGAGCAGCTGAATCGCTTGATCGTATTCCAGCTCATGCTCCGCCAAGAATTCAAACCCTGTAATTTTACCAAGCTTCGTACCTGTCAGATCGAGTTTTTTCACCCCAAGCTTACACTGAGAGAAGTCGACTTTCTGCCATTCGCAATCGATAAATGATACTGACATAAACTCTGAGCCAGCGAAATCCACATCATCAAAGATACAATTACGAAACTCGACCTGCTTGAAGTGACTCAGGCGCCAATTCACGACTGAGAATTTACAGTCTTCAAATATCGATTCGACCACATAGCTATCGTATGCCTCAATTGCTGCATAACGGCAATCGAGGACGTGCTGCTGATGCCAGCTAGTGCGAACGAGCTTCTGATCTATGAACTGCTTGTGCGCAAGCTTGAGCACTACTTCTTGGGTGTATCGAGCTTAATATTCTCTAGTGCGAAGAACTTATTGATATCATCCGTAGTTGGCAAAAACTGATTTGGGAAGATGATCGTCGAGTTCTTCTCAACTGCGATCTCGGAGAGGGTCTGAAGATTACGTAATTGCAATGCAACGGGATGCTGAGCGATCTGATCGGCAGCTTGAGTCAATTTATCAACCGCAGCCAATTCTCCCTCGGCAGCAATGACCTTGGCGCGCTTCTCACGCTCGGCCTCAGCCTCCTTCGCCATAGCCCGCTGCATACTCTCCGGAAGCTGGATGTCCTTGATCTCCACGATGCTCACCTGTACGCCCCACTCTTCGGTTTGCTTGTCAATCACAGCCTTGATTTGCTCGTTGATCTTGGTCGTCTGAGACAGTACGTCATCAAGCACAAACTGGCCGGCGATATTACGCACGCTTGTCTGTGCGATTTGATTTACGGCACTCGCCACATCCTGGATAGCTACCAGGGCCTTTGTGGCATCGACCACCTTGTAATACGCTACGGCTGCGACATCAATAGATACATTATCGCGAGTGATAATCTTCTGACTTGCGATCGGCATGGTCACCGTCTGCAAGCGCACTTTGCGCATCTGATCGATAATTGGAATAATCCACGTGAGTCCCGGGCCGCGCTCGCTAACCACGCGACCAAGCCGGAAGACGACACCCTTCTCATACTGCTGGACCACCTTCAAGCCCGCGAAGAGGAGAATCAGACCCAAGACTATAAGTACAAATATAAAATCCATGCCATTCCTTTCGATTATGATTCAAGCATACTCTGATCTTACTCTGAATCAAGGCTGAAGGTGCCCCTAACCTACGCTAGGGGCACATGAGATTATTCTGAGCGAACAAACATCCCGCACGATGCGAAAACGTCAGGTCCGACACGGCTGATCACGTTGACCTGACTCTCCGGGAAGGCTTGCTTGAGTGCCCTGACACACCGCGAAAGATCTTCGGTCTCACAGCCATGATCATCAGAGAATGGGTTGTAACGGACGACATTCCAATCTACACGGAGGCCGTAGCCACGCACCATATCACCCAGCACAGCTAGAGCAGCTGGATCATCATTCTCACCGCTAATGAATGCTCCGTGCAAAATAATGATCTTGCGACTTTCTACCTGCCAATCGGTCAAGATGCGGAGCGCCTGGGGGACAGTCATGGCACGTGGCAACCACTCATCGCGAAAACCGTCTTCAACAGAATAGACGGAGTAATACAGATCCGGCGTCCAGCTCCCGAATATTGCGCTCAACGACAGGCTACGCAAAGCCTGTGGCATGATCGTGGAGATCTTAACCCGGGCATCAAAGCCGTATCGGGCAGCTAGCACATGAAGTCGGCGCAATAGCTCAGGCGCTTCAGCTATGAAAAGAGCATTATCAAAGAAATCCCCTCGAGCCATGAAGCTATAGTCGACGCCCACAATCGGCGCAATAGCACCACCTTCAACTGCCTCTTGCAGATAGCGCAAGACAGTCTCTGCTTGGTGCAGTGTCTCATCCAGGGTCAGATTAATCGCCTGAGACTGCCCACTCTGCGTCAGGTGACACATCTTGCACCTCATCGCACATCCACTCTTGGAGCTCAAATAGATGATGGCGCGATCCTCGCGACGCCGCACGTAGCGCGCCTCCACACTACCGACCCTGTGTCGCCAGACAAAATTCACCGACGAATCATGTTGGCTCTCTAGAACTGTAAGTTCCCTCATTACTCTCCCTGATATAAGGTACGATTACGAACACTATGCGAACTATTGTACCACCTTGCTCAGACCCTCCGCAAGTCCCCAGCTCGCCTTCGCGCACGTCAATGAGCGATCCCTAGACATCACTCATTGACCAAGTTATCACTATCTGGTATCATGGTCGGGTTATGAAAGCCAATATTCATCCAGATTGGGTTGAGACCAAGGTTACTTGCCTCGGTTGCGACACGACATTTATGAGCCACTCTACTGTGCCAGAAATCACGGTCGAAATCTGCTCAAATTGTCACCCATTTTATACCGGTAAGCAGAAGCTCGTTGACACGGCTGGTCGTGTTGATCGCTTTGAAGCACTCCGCAAAAAGTCTGCCGAGAAGCAAAAGACTGCTGCGCCAAAGAAGGCAAAATCTGAAAAGGTCACGAAGACCAAAGCTACGCTTGCAGACATCAAAAAAGAGCTCAAGACCGATACTGTTGATGCTCCTGCCGAGACTCCACAAGCCGACAAATAACTATCGTCAGCTACGCATGCGACGCCTCCCTATGGGCGTCGTTTCGCGTATAACCTGATACAATCAAGAGTGAAACTATGATAGATCAAGCCGTTATCGACAAGACGAAGGCACGACTCGATGAGCTCGCCGCAGAACTCGCCAAGCCTGAAGTATATGCCAGCTCTAGAGCCGGAGCACTTGTGAACGAGCAACGTGAGCTAACCGATAAGCTCGCGCTGTTTGAAGCAGTCCAGAAGACAGAGACCGAGCTAAAGGATGCTCGCGCACTGCTAAGCGACGCGGAGATGGGAGCACTCGCTAGAGAAGAGATCCCACGGCTTGAGGCACAACTAACTGAGCTTCAAAACAAGGTACGCCTAGCGCTTGTGCCGACAGATCCGCATGACAATAAAACAGCCATCATCGAGATCAGAGCTGGAGCGGGTGGTGATGAGAGTTCGCTCTTCGCCGGAGAGCTCGCGCGCCTCTATGCGCGTTTCGCTGAAACCCACGGCCTGAAGCTCACCATGCTCTCAGGTAGCCCAAACGAAGTCGGCGGCTATAAGGAAGTCATATTTGAAGCCAGTGGCGCTCAAGCCTACGGGCAGTTCAAGTACGAATCTGGTGTGCATCGGGTGCAACGCGTACCTGCGACCGAGTCACAAGGAAGAATCCATACCTCCACTGTCACCGTCGCGGTTCTCCCAGAAGCCGAGGAGACCGAGATCGAGATCGCCGATAATGAAATTCGCGTCGATGTCTATCGTTCGAGCGGAAATGGCGGCCAGAGCGTAAACACCACTGACTCGGCCGTGCGCTTGACTCACCTTCCAACTGGCATTGTCGTAACCTGTCAGGATGAAAAAAGCCAGATCAAAAACCGCGCCAAGGCTATGCAGGTTTTGCGCTCACGCCTGCTTGCACTCGAGGAAGAAAAGCGTCGGCAAGAGCTTGGAGACGCACGTTTGAGTCAAATTGGCACTGGCGATCGATCAGAGAAGATACGTACATATAACTTCCCCCAAGACCGCATCACTGATCATCGTATAGGCTTTACTACCCATGGTCTCACCCGTTTCATGGATGGTGAGATTGACGAACATCACGCCGCTCTCAAGGAAGCCGATATTGAGCGAGCACTCGAGCAGCAAGCGTAAAATGACCGTCAAAGAAGCAATACAGCAAGCGACTACATCGCTCGCGCAAGCAGAGATATCCGGGGCACGAACTGATGCAGAGCTCATTATCGCGCACGTTGTACAAAAAGACCGTGCCTGGCTCCTCGCACACGAAGATGACTCACTGACACAAGAGCAGGTGGAATTGACTACTTCTCTTGTTCAAAAGCGCGTAAGGAGACAGCCATTGAGTTATGTGCTTGGCACACGAGAATTTGCTAATCTTGACTTCAAAATTGACTCACGTGCACTCACACCAAGAGTCGAAACTGAGACTATCGTCGAACAAGTCATCAAACAGGCTCCACAAGCAGCTCACGTATTGGATGTTGGCACCGGATCGGGAGCAATGGCCATATCGCTTAAATACCATCGACCAGACCTAGTGCTAACCGCAAGCGAGATATCGGCCGATGCGCTTGCACTTGCGCGCGAAAATGTCGAGGCCATTCTCAAAGACAAGCACGCCATCACTTTCGTAGAATCCAACTTACTTGCGTCTATAGAAGGAATATTCGACATCATCGTCGCGAACCTACCATACGTCACTCGCTCGATGGAGCTTCTCCCTGAAGTTCAGGCCGAGCCTGATATTGCACTCTTTGGGGGCTCTGATGATGGTCTAGACCTATATCGATCCTTCTTTACGCAAGTGCCAACACATACTCATGAGGGCACGCAGCTCTGGATAGAATCTGACCCCTGGCAGCAGCCAGCTCTTATCGAACTAGCAAAGGCCATCGATATGCAGGTCATCTTCCAGGACTATTTCATCTTAGGGTTCATCCGAACTACTACTGGTTCGTAGGACTTGCCTCAAGAGTAACCTTGGCCGTCTGCTCCTTGCCATCTCGATAGTATTTCACCTCGACAGATTGACCGACTTTAAACTGCACAATCACATTCGAAAGTGGCGATTGAGTGTTCACATCCTTGTCGCCGATCTTTGTAATGATATCCCCTTCACGAAGTCCGGCTTTTTGTGCAGGGCTATTTGAGATCACTGCAAGGGTCTGATCATCGCCTCGCAACAAAGCGCCTTCTTTGATCGGTAAGTTATTGCGTTGCGCGAAGGCTTGGGTAAGCATGACATACCGTACACCTAGATATGGACGCTCGATCTTGCCGGTACTCTTGACCGTATCAAGTGTGGACTTTACTTCGTTTATCGGAATTGCGAAGCCGATGTTTTGCGCATTCTGACCTGCTATAGCGGTGTTTATCCCGATAATCTGCCCGTCGATATTTAAGAGCGGACCACCTGAGTTGCCGGGATTGATCGCCGCGTCAGTCTGGAAGAGGTTAGACAGGCGCTCGGTACCACCACTGCCATCCGAAGCCTCGATAGGGCGGCTCTTACCACTTATCACGCCGGTCGTAACAGTATTCGCGAACTGACCGAGCGCATTACCAATAGCCACCACCTTTTGCCCAACTTCCACCTTGTCACTATCACCCAGTTCAGCTGCCTGAAGCCCCGTCGCCTCGACTCGGAGATACGCGATATCATTCGACGGATCTGTCGCGACGAGCTTCCCGTCGTATTGCTTACCATCGGTGAGTGTCACCGTGAAGGTACTCGCACCCTCGACAACGTGCTTGTTTGTCAGAATCAGTCCATCGCTCGTCACAATCACGCCTGTACCTGCTCCTTGCTGCGACTGATTGAGCCCAAAGATGCTTTGTACTCGACTACTTGTATTGATACTTACGACGGATGCGCCAACCTTTTTGACGAGATCGATCGTAGCCGAGTTCTCTTGAAGTGTGACTTGCTTATTCTGCGCTACTGGATTTGCAACCGGTGTAGTACGCGTCGCAAATCCATATAGGCCAGCACCCATGACACCGGATATAAACGAGACTAATACGAGCATCGTCAGCGATGGCGCACCTTGTTTGTTCTTGCGCTTTCGTGAACGTGCGCTCACTGGTGTTGGTGTTGATTGCTGTTCCACATTCCCTCCAGAATAATCAGATTATATTTTACGCTATTATATCGGCATTAATAATAATACTGCCATGATGCATGAGCCGATCACACCGTATTCGAGTACCAAAGCCTTGGTCAAACGCCGTCGGCTATGGAGCTGCAACATATATCCCCAGACATAGCCCAGTACAAGAATCATCAGGCTTGAGCGCGTCAAAAGAAGCCCCCAATCCTTAAACGGATTATAAATCGTCAGCGCAAAGCTCGAGAGCCATACTAACTCCAGAGAAACCAGTGCCCAAATGCCGGCGACAAACGAATTATGGTATCCTAATCGCTCCAGCCAATAGTGTGCAATGATGTATTGCCCTACCCACGTCAGACACATCACCAACCATACCAACTCAGGTACTTGCACGAGCCATAGCCCAGCAACAGTATGACCGAGCACGGCTGAGAGTAGACTGTGAAAGCTTTGACTGGCTGTACGCACCGGGTCAAATTGTGCGAGTAAAAAACGCACCTGCCACATCATTGCTCCAAGCAAAATCACCGATCGAACGCCTAGGCTGGTTTGAAAAGTTGTATCAAGAAGCACCACATAGGCGATTGCAATTGCAACGATTAGGAGAGGCTCCAAGGAACGCATCACGATGACCAGCACTGTACGGTGTGCCAGTAAGCGTCGCACGGTCCATAGTGTAGACAGCGCAGTGAGCAATAATGCTAGTGGCCAAGCCTGCCGAAGCAGTCCTACGCTCAGAGAAATAGATAGCAAGAAGATGTGAATGATTAAAGTGCGCTGCGCTAATATAAGTCGAGGCCTATGCTTGGCGGTGAGATTTTTACCGACTCTCTCTGAGCGTGGGCGCTTGTGCGAAGGCTTGCGATCAGGCATTCGCGTTTCGAACCCTAAACATGCCGAAATACATGGAATTGTTTTGCATTATCGTGATTTCCCCAATCAAATATATGATATCAGTTTCATGGGTGCATAAGCTATCTGTGTCTCCCAAAGTCTAAAAAGAGACACGAGTACTATTGCGAGATTTATGGACCGTAACTATGTCGCGCACGTACGCGAAAACGGCTATACTAAATAAGATACGTATGCAACCACAAGACCCAGCACAACCACCAACACCACCCGCGCAGATACCGACACCGCCGAGCGCACCGCCAGTAACACAGCCTGCGCCAGTTGCAGGATCGATGCCAAGCGCCCAGCCTACCCAGACGGTCACCCCACCACCCCCCGGCACACCAATCTCTGCCCTGTCTAGCACACCGCCACCGGTAACACCTTCTCCTGGAACCCTCGAGCCAAACGAGGGCGGAGACGCATCAAGTGAACCTCCAAAAAAGTCAGCACTCCTCGTAGCGCTTGGCTTCATATTTTCGTGGATAGTAATTCCTGGACTGCTCGTACTAGCGGTGCACTATTTCGTCTTCCAAGCCTGGTACGTGGATGGACAATCAATGGAGCCGACCTTCCATAACGGTGATTATCTTATCGTGTCAAAATGGGAAACCAGCTACAAAAAGCTCCTCGGGCAGTCCAGTAGTATCAACATTAAGCGCGGTGACGTTGTCATCTTTAACCCACCTGGATACACTTCAGAGATATTCTTCATTAAGCGCGCAATCGCTCTTCAGGGTGAGCGCGTTGTCATCAAGAATGGCACGATTACTATCTACAACACCGAGCATCCCGAAGGCTTCATCCTCAATGAACCATATACCGATAATATCAAGCTTGAGGGCGATATAGATCGGACCGTTGAGCCAGGGTATCTCTTTGTAGTCGGTGATAACCGCAATCCAAATGCCAGCCATGATTCTCGCGCGATTGGACCAATACCTCTAGATCGTATCATTGGCACCGCTGACCTCCGCCTCTTACCGGTTAGCCAGTTTGGACAAATTGAACATCCGACCTACGACTCAACAATAACCCCAGGCGCGACACCGATCTTCAGCTCTACCCCTGCGCGCTAATTCCTGCGTAGCGCTCTAAAGCAATTCACTTCCTGTGATTTGTTCATAAATACGCTTCAATTCTTCTTCGGAGAAAAACCGCAAACTCACCTTACCGCCTTTGGACTGGAGGCTAATGTCTACTTTCGTACCGAGATGCTTCGAGAGCCCATCACTCACTGTGCGGTATGACTGCTGGCTTTGCTGCACGCGAGTTGATACGAGCTCCTTGTCTTTCTTAAAATTTCGCGCTAGATCTTCTGCCTGACGTACCGTCAGTTTCTTCTTGATGATCATCTCGAGCATTTCTTGTTGCTGGATAGGATCGTCAATCGATAAAATCATACGCGCATGCCCTTCGACGATCTTCCCTTCCTGCAGAGCTTTTTTCGCTTCGTATGGCAGCTTAAGCAACCGAATGATGTTGCGCACGGTGGGTTCGGCTTTGCCTACTCGCTTGGCGATTTGATCAACAGTCAGATTAAATTGATCAACCAGCTTCTGATAAGCGACCGCCATTTCCAGTACGGTCAGCTCTGCTCTTTGGATATTTTCAATCACCGCAATTTCTAACTGCTGCTGCTCATCAAAGCTACGAATGATTGAGGGTACAGTTTTCTTGCCAGCGAGTTGTGAGGCCCTCCAGCGGCGCTCTCCGGCGATAAGCTGATACCGCTTGCCTGACTTGGTCAGAATAATCGGCTGCACTACACCATGCTCACGTATCGATGCAGCCAATTCCTCGAGCTCTGTCTCATGAAACTCACGCCGTGGCTGAAATGGATTCGGATCAATATCTTCTATTTTTACATCGAGAATACGATTATCATCGAGCTGCAGTGTCTCGGATACTTCCTGAGACGCAAATTCATCAATGGCGGTCGGTATAAGTGATTCGAGCCCTTTGCCGAGCCGACTAGGTTTGTTTGACACGAGTGAGTACCTCCTTTGCCAGGGCTTTGTACGCCCGAGCCCCCTTACTAAATCGATCATAATCAATAATCGCCTTGCCGTGGCTTGGTGCTTCAGCGAGCCGCACATTGCGAGGGATCACTGTAGAGCATACCATATCCGGGAAATGATGCTCGACTTCCTGCGCGACAGCCGCGGATAAAGACGTACGTGCAGAATACATCGTCAGTACCACCCCGAGAAGACTCAGCGATGGGTTAAGCGCCTGCTTCACTCGCTGCATTGTTGTGAGTAATTGGCCCAAGCCCTCCAGGGCAAAATATTCAGCTTGCACAGGGATGAGCAGATACTGTGCAGCAGAAAGCCCATTGACCGTGAGCAAGCCGAGCGATGGTGGGCAGTCTATCAAAATAATGTCGTACTGGAGTGCGCTTAGTGCTTGCTTCAAACGTGTCTCACGATGCTGCATCGGAGCCAGCTCTACTTCAGCACTCGCCAGTACAGGGCTAGCTGGAAGCACATGAAGGTTCTTGTATCGAGTCTCAAGTATGAGTGACTGTGCGTCCACGTCGCTAATCAGCACATCATAGAGCGACGCCTGAAGTCCATGTTTATCAATCCCCAAGCCAGAAGTTGCGTTCGCCTGTGGGTCGAGATCGACGAGTAAAACCGACTGCCCCAGCTTAGCCAGATATGCCGCTAGGTTTACAGTAGTGGTAGTCTTACCGACGCCACCTTTTTGATTTACGACCGCGATAATTGTCATCTCACCCTTCCCGTTGCTCTTCTATCAGATTATTATACCAAGAAAACAGTAAGAGATATGCTGTGTGCAGTTAGTTTTACCGATCTCTTTACAAGCCTAGCGAGATCTGATATGCTTCTATATTGTCCTAATAGTCTAATCTTAAGAAAGAGATACGAATCTATGTTAGCTGTTATTGAAGCCGGATCGAAGCAATACCTGGTTGAGCCAGGCCAAACGATCCGTACTGAGCTCGTCTCAGGAGAAAAAGAAATGGTGTTTGAGCCATTGCTAGTCATCGATGGCGATAAAGTAAGTATCGGTACACCAAATGTTGCTGGCGCAAAAGTGACTGCAAGTATCGAGTTAGCCGACGAAAAGGCTGATAAGGTTAAGGTACTTAAATTCAAGCCAAAGAAGCGCGAGAAGACACTCCGCGGCCACCGCCAGCACTATAGCCTGCTCAAGATCACCAACATCACCGCCAAATAAGACGGCCGGCACGTGCTGATAAAAAACGCCCTCAAATGGGCGTTTTTTAATACTTGCAGGCTCTGTCAGGAGCACGTAGATGGAGCTGAAGACCCGCTGATTATGGTCCGCATCCAGTTCAGCGTATCCTGAAAGCTTTTGATCATAGTGTTGTAGTGCGTTGCATCTGGATATAATTTGAGGCTCGTCACTTCACCTAAACTACAAAGACGCTTTGCAGTGGTATCAGATTGCGTCGGCAAAACCACATTATCAAGTCGTCCGTGGTTAATAAGCTTTGGCCGCCCCGTCTTGGTGGTAGCTGCGCGGTTCTGGAGAAGTTGCTGGTCAAACGCTGGTGCTATTGTTTGCAAAGATCCAGTCTTCATTGCTGCGATAAACTCTGGCGTATAGACTTTTGTAATATCACGATTACCCCAGTAGCCAATATTGGTATCTATACAGTTTTTCGCGACATCATTTACGAGATTCCCAGAGTACGGCTGTTGCAAAATCTGCGCTACATTATGCTCAGTGCCGTACCAGTCTTGGTAACTACGCAGCAGGTAAGGCCCAAACCAGAGAATATTTGCCCCACGCGTCGTATCGGTCAACGTTTCACGTACATCCGTAACCGGGCCAAACCCGATGACCCCCCTCAGAGTAATGCTTGGTGTGTAGCTATTTGCTAACTGATCCGCCCATAACGCAGCGTGCCCACCCTGAGAATACCCCGCAACAAAAACGTTTGAGGCATCGGCTTTATCCTTGGTAAGCGGCAGGGTCGTCATTGCCAAAGCCGCGTCCAAAACCGAACGCCCCTCGAGATCGCCTACCATATAGTGGTGTACTCGCTTCGGATCACGCATTCCTTCATAGTCAGTAATCACTGCGACATATCCATTCGCAGCATAACTCGCCATATGGCTGGCATAGTTTGCCCAGTTTCTCTTACTTGGTACTTCTAGAGATGCAGCGCAGGAGTCATCGATCCCTGTAGTACCTGGTGCAAAGCTGAGTATCGGCAGCTTACTGTTTGTTGCCGCACCTTCAGGCATAAATACGCGAGCGTAGATCTCTTCAGTAGTTCCCTTGGCGTCCTGAATACGATATTTGAAAACCTGCATAGTTACATTTGGTTGCGGTCCCTTGTAGTTCGCATTCGTCTCTCGTATCAAAGCTCCAACCTGCTGACTGGAGTACGTAATCGGCGCCTCAGAACCTGTCACCACACCATGATCGCTCGGGTTTTTATTTGTAGTAGTACCGAGGATCTGTGTTTTCTGTCCAGCATTCGTATTTACTACAGGTGTGGCTCGTTGCTTAACAAACATGAATGCAAGCACGCCAGCGCCTATGACAAACAATACGAGCACCAAAAAAGCTAACGTCCAAAAAACTGAAGCGGCTTTTTTTGCAAATGAGGCTTTTTTTTGTGGCGGCATGACAAGCGGTGCATCGGGTCGCGATTGCTGCTTAGTGTGCCTGATCTTACCCTGTTGGTTCATGACAACTCTGCCCTCATAATTATCATATCCACTCCTGCTAGCATACCAGGTATGCGCCGCAAAGTACTAAATCCTTGCTGTGCAAAATACTCTTCCCTATTGTGTGTGAGGAGCTGTATCGCAGGACTCCGATGATGCTTGGCGCGTCGGAATGTCTCAGAGACCAGCTCGCGACCTATGCCCATACCTCGTGCACGTGCGTCTACATAGATCCATAGGAGTGTCGCGGGCTCTAATCTCTCCAGACGAATAATACAATACCCCACCATTACCTGCTGGCTGTTTGCGATGAGTACACATGATTTTGGCGACAATATCGATCGCAACAATTTCAGCTTTGAATGATCTTTTATTAGTTCTTGCTTGTAGGTATTTGGGAAATAGTGGTAGTCGGTATCCATTGATTGAACAAATAAAGTATTCATGTTAGATACATCTTGCGCTCGCATTTGTCGAACACTATAGCGCTGACGAGGCAAAGGATGTACGGGAGCAGCAATCACTGGAAGCCTCCTAATTGGTATTCTTAGCGACTACTACCTTATTGCGTCCTGTAGCCTTTGCTTCATACAATGCGTCGTCTGCAGATTTCAAGCTCGCCATCAGATCATGCGAATCATGTACCTCAGCCACACCTATACTTGCAGTAACTTGGGTATTCTCTCCTTTACCCAGAGGTATCTCGAGATTCGCGATATGTTCTCTCAACAACTCAGCTACTCTTGTAGCGTCATGGATATCAGCTCCTACCAAACCTACCACAATCTCTTCGCCACCATATCTCCCAACGATATCGAGGGCACGCACATGATCCTGAATATTTGTGGCAACCGCCTTCAAGACAACGTCTCCTGCCTCATGCCCAAATGTATTGTTGATATTCTTAAAGTGATCGATATCAATAAAGAGCACCGAAAGACATCGCACGACTACTTTTCGGCGCTTATCAGGATGCTTAGTCTGCCACTTCACTTCACTGGCTAGAGTCTCTAAGCGCTGCATAAGGCCACGACGATTAAGTATCTGCGTCAGTTCATCAGTGACTAATTGCGACTCGAGTAAATGAATCTTCTTTTCAAGTTGAGCAATTTTATCCTGACAAGCAGCAAGATCCACTATCAGACTCCCGCACTGTCTTGTGTTTCGGCTACAGCCTGCACCTCAGCCAAACCCGCAATGTATCGTTCCGCCTCTAAAGCAGCACGACATCCATCACCTGCCGCTGTGATTGCCTGTCGATACACGTGATCTGCAACATCACCAGCCGCAAAGATTCCGGGGATATTAGTAAAGACATTATCACGGGTCTTAATATAGCCTTTTGGATCTAGATCAAGTATGTCGGCCACAAAATCAGTCGCTGGCTTGTGTCCTATTGCGACAAAAAGCCCTTCACACTGCAATGTGGTTTTCTTTTTGGTCTTAAGATCTGTAAGCTCGACGCCTTCCACCATTTGATCACCTAAAACGTCGGTGACGGCTGCATTCCAAATGAATTCTATTTTTGGATGCTGCTGAGCACGATCCTGCATGATCTTACTTGCCCGGAGCGTGTCACGACGATGCACAACAATCACCTTACTGGCAAAATGCGTTAACGACAGCGCTTCCTCCATAGCCGTATCGCCTCCGCCGACAACAACTACAGTCTTGTCCTTGAAGAAATAACCATCACACGTAGCACAGGCCGATATGCCCTTACCCATCAAGCGAGTTTCATTATCGAGACCTAGCCACATTGCAGAAGCGCCCGTTGCAATAATGACACTCCTTGCTTCAATTTGGCGTTCCTTCAACCGTACTGCATGCGGTGTACCTGGTATGATCTTTTCGACAAACTCTGTGATGAACTCTGCGCCAAAACGCACGGCCTGCTGTTGCATCTCATCCATGAGCTCTGGGCCTAGTATGCCATCCTTGAAGCCAGGGAAATTCTCAACTTCACTGGTTAGGAGTAACTGGCCACCTGGTGCATCTCCTGCAATAAGTACTACCTTCAGTGCCGCTCGCGAAGCGTAGATCGCAGCCGTATAGGCAGCCGGCCCGCCACCGATAATCGCTACATCATAGATCGTATTACTCATAACTCTAGTATACCGTTTCTCTCATAAGAAAGTCACCTTGCGGGCTGCTTAGTGTCCCCATTACAACTGGTTGGTGACCAGAGTCCTTTTTGTTGTTCTTGTGCGGCAGTTTCTAGCTCACGAAACAACTGCTGATATTTATATGGCACTTGATAGGTATATTCGTGAGCATAGCCCTCACTAATCAATGATTGATTTATCATCACCCCGTCATCGCGCCAGATGTACGCAAGGATTCTCCCGTATTTATCACGTTCACCCTGAGCTGGGTCAGATTCGAGCCGAACAAAGCGCCCGGTCAGTGCCTGTTTTGTCCAGTCCGAAGCTTCTCGTCCAAAACATTGCACTGGCTTACGCGGATCGTGTGTTTCGGGTGTATCAACACCAAGGAAACGCACCTTCTCTACACTACCTCGTAGATTAACAGCGATAGTATCGCCATCATACACCTCTACTACCTTCACAAAATCACCGGCCGGTAACATTGATGCGGGAGTAGCATTCGGGACAGCTCGAGCTGCTGCATATGCGACCAGCGCTACCATCAAAGCCGTAATGAGCTTGACGAGCCTACGCCTATTCATGATCCGCATCCTTCACTCGGCGCGACGTGCTACGCTGCGCCGATACGCTGAGTACGATTCCTATCGCAGCACAGTTAATGAGCATACTTGTACCTCCAGCAGAAATAAATGGCAACGGGATTCCCGTAACGGGCATGATGCCCATATTCATACCAATGTTAATCAGCGTGTGGAATAACAACATGCTAGCGATACCAATACACAAGAAGGACCCAAACCGATCAACACTCTGCATGCCAACAATATATATGCGAGCAATCAAGATACAGAATAATACAATAGTAAGTGCCGCACCAACAAACCCCATTTTTTCTGAAAGAACGGCAAAAATAAAATCTGTATGTTGTGATGGAAGAAAGTTCAGCTGGCTCTGACTACCTGCTGACAATCCCCTGCCAAACCAACCACCGCTACCTACCGCGATCATTGATTGCACGACATTGTATCCTGTACCCAGTCGATCAGCCTGAGGGTTGAAAAGCACCTGCAATCGGCTTTTTTGATATGGTGCTAAAAAACGGTACACCACAGGCAGCATCACGAGGCCAACACTAGCGGCACCTGCTAAATACCGCTTCGGAAGCAGTGTAGAAATAGTCATAGCAAGCCAGATAGCTAAAAACACAAGGCCAGTTCCAAGGTCGGGCTGACCAATTACGAGTACTAGTGGTGGAGCCAAGACAATCAGTGAGATGATCGTATACCGTATTTGTTTTGTCAGGCCATAGACACGACTCAGATATGTGGCAAGGGCTATAATCAGTGCAAGCTTAGAAAACTCAGAGGGCTGAAACTGGAAGAAACCTAGATTGATCCAACGCTGAGCACCAAGCGCGGTTTTTCCGACAAACTCTACCGCCAATAGAGACGCGAGGGTGACCACGTAAATCGGAACAACATAGCTTTTGAGACTCCGATAGTCGAGACGAACTAATGAAATTGCCACAACAATTCCTGCCAGTACATAGAGAATCTGTCGCGTTGTATCTATTTGTGCGGTTGATTCAGCGGGCTTAATACCAGATGAATACAGTACAAGTAGCCCTATTACTACCAAGAGCATGCTGGTCGCTACTATCACCCAATCAAGTCGCTTGAAAAACACCCCCCTCATCAGCTACTGCTTCGTATTTTCAAGCGAGATTGTAAGCTCGGCCTCGCCCAACTTAGCTGTTGTCGTGAAGGCATAGTGAGCTGCATCCTCTAAGCTCAGAGCCAGTGTCTCCGCCATAATCTCTTGCTCATATGCTTTGATCGCCTGCTGCATATTTGGGTCTTCGGTATGCAACGAGAGCACGATGCGATTATCGACATCAAGACCAGCTTGTTTTCTAGCTTCTTGCACCTGGCGCATAATATCTCGAACCAACCCCTCTTGCAGTAAGTCTTCAGTAAGTGTCTTGTCTACTTCAACCGACACATCAGAGCCCTTGATTAAAGTAACCTTCTTCACATTCAGTTCTTCTGCAATGATATCTCTCAATGCAGGACTTAATGTAACGCCAGTAATCTTGACTTGCTGGAGTGGCTGGCGAACTTTTATCCCTGCTTTTGCGCGCTGAGATAGCCCTTCGGTCACTGCGTCACGCACTTGTGTCATCGCCACCACGCTTTGCTCTCTTTCATCTACAGCTGATTGGCTGTTCTCTGTTTGTGGCCAATTACTCAAGTGAACTGAGTGAGGGGCGTCTGATACATCCTGCATAATCGCTGTCCAAACTTCATCAGCAACAAACGGTGCCCACGGTGCCAGAACTTGAGCGGTCGTAGCGAGCACGAAGTGGAGTGTCTGATAGGCTGCTGTCTTATCCGTGTCATCACCTGACTTCCAGAAGCGGCGGCGACTACGGCGCACATACCAATTTGAGAGGTCGTCTAGGAATGCTGTAATCTCACGCATCGCCCTTGGCGTATCATACTGCTCGATATACTCCTCTACTGCAAGGACAGTCTGATCCAGACGCGCTAATACCCAAACATCAAGGACGTGATCGGACGATGGACGTGCAAGATATGCCTCAGGAGAATACCCATCTACGTCGGCATACATCTTGTAGAAACCGAGCACATTCTTAAAACGAGCGATGACATTTCGCTGTACTTCTGTGAGTGCCTGACTATCATATATCGCAGTCTCACCTGTGCCGAGTGCGCTGGCAAGCAGATAGTATCGTACTGCATCAGCACCCGCGGTGTTGAAAACTTCACTATTATCAGGATAATTGCCGAGACGCTTACTGAGTTTACGGCCATCGCTGCCGAGCAAGATGCCATGCGCAACTGCATTCTTGAAAGCAGGCTTTCCAAACAAAGCCACACTCATGACATGCAGCGTATAGAACCAGCCTCGGGTCTGACCAATGTATTCAGTAATGAAATCAGCCGGATGCCCAGATTCAAATGCTTCCTTATTCTCGAATGGATAATGCATTTGTGCAAAGGGCATACTTCCTGATTCAAACCAACAATCGAAAACATCTGGAATACGCGTGGCTATCTTGCCAGAATCGGTCCGTAACTGGACTCCATCAATATGCGGTCGATGGAGATCCGTTACCTTTGAGGGGTCAACCGCCCTATCTTTGATCTCTTGCAGACTGCCAACAATAAGCACTTCCCCATCATCGGTCTTCCATACCGGCAGAGGCGCTCCCCAAAAACGATTACGGCTGATATTCCACTCTCGAGCATTTTCGAGCCATTTACCAAACGCACCATCTTTTACGTGGCTAGGAAACCAGTTTATTTCTTGATTGGCGGCAAGAAGTTGATCCTTGATCTTAGGCACATCAACAAACCACGCACTCAGAGCACGATAGATGATTGGCACATCGGTGCGCCAACAGTGAGGATACTTGTGCAGAATAGTCTGGCTCGCAAAGAGTACGTGCTTCTTCTCCAGATCGGCGATAATCTCTCCGTTTGCATCAAATACTAGACGGCCAACATAATCCTTCACATCAGCTGTAAAGCGTCCCTCATCATCAACTGGGCTGACAATTGGCACGCCTTCCCTTTTCCCTAGCCAATAATCATCTTCGCCATGGCCAGGCGCAATGTGCACGACGCCCGTACCTTCGCCTTCAGTAACGAAATCACCAGCGACCACTCTAAAGCTGTTTTCTGAGCCAACAAAATATGGGAAAAGAGGCTCATACGACAGCCCGACAAGAGACGAGCCCGAGAAACGCCCTTGCTCGCTACCTGATTGCAGCTGGTCCTGATAGCGCTCGATTGCCTCTACTCCAAGAATTACAGTCTGGCCATCGAGTTTGAATTCTGCGTAGTCCATTTCCGGGTTAACAGCCAAAAGCAGGTTTGACGGCAATGTCCACGGTGTCGTGGTCCAGCCGAGCAGAAAGCGGCCATCGGCGAGCCTAAACTTCACCGTCGCGGTCAGGTCTTCACGGTCACGCATACTGTCATCCAACCGGGTCTCAGAATTACTGAGTGACGTCTGAGCGCCATAGCTATATGGGACAACCCTCTCCCCTTCGTAAATCAGGCCTTTCTCATGGAGCTGCTTAAAAGCCCATATGACCGACTCCATATAGTCTGTGTCCATGGTTCGATAGTCATGAGCAAAATCAACCCAACGGCCAACTCGTTCAACATACGTATGCCACTCGTCTGTAAACCGCAGGACCGAATCAGCGCAGTACTGCACAAACTTCTCTACACCATACTCTTGAATTGCTTTCTTGCCTGCTATTCCGAGTTCTTTTTCTGCTAAGAGCTCTGGGGGCAAGCCATGACAATCCCATCCAAATCGTCGTGGCGCGTATTTTCCTCTCATGGTTTGATAACGCATCATTGCGTCCTTGAGGGTTGAGGTCATCATGTGCCCTAGATGCGGTAGGCCATTGGCGAAGGGCGGACCATCGTAAAATACAAATGACGGCTGTCCTTCGCGCTGGGCGACAGACTGCTCGAAGGTATGTTGCTTAGCCCACTGCTTGAGCTGCGCTTCTTCTGAGCGTGCAACTGGGCTATTTTCAGTTTGAGACATGCTAGTATTATACGGTTTATTTACGGGAAAAACCAGATATCTCAGGAATGATACGCCGCGCTGATAATCTCAAATTCTGGCCGTTCTCCCTCCCACATACCTACGACACTACCGTCATCGCGTGTTACAAGAAGTGCTGGGATCTGCATGATGCCATACAGCTCAACAAGAGCAACACCATCTCTCGAAATAGCACTCATCTTTCGGATTTCGCCGATCTCCTTTTCGATACGAGTAAGAAATGCTTCAAACTCGCGATTTTCGAGGTATGTCTGTGGTCGCCCAACGACAATAAGCTTCATATTGTTAGTATAGGCTTTTGGTGTGCAAAATGTAAAAAGCAGCCTCGCAGAAAATATGTTTTGGCGTGTCGTATTACTTATGCTTTCTAGGCTGTGGCGCGCTACCGCTCGCTCGGAGCTGAGCTATATGGTCTCTAAAGCTCTCAGCGCTTGTAAAGCTTCGATATACACTGGCAAAACGCACATAGGCAACCTCGTCTAGCTTAGCTAATGCCTGCATCGTCAGCTCGCCTATCTCAGCGCTTGAAAGCTCAGACTCTCCTCGAGCATAAACCTCGCGCTCAAGTGTACTCACAACCTCCTCAATCTTGTCGGCTGAGATCGGCCTCTTTTCTGCCGCTCGATAAATCCCACGGGACAGCTTTTCTCGGTCAAACTGTTCGCGCTCCCCAGATTTTTTTACCACCAAGAGGCGCGGTACTTCTACTCGCTCATAGGAAGTAAAGCGATTACCACAATGGTTGCATAGGCGGCGGCGGCGAATGGCACGACCATCATCGATCTCACGTGATTCCAAAACCCTCGTATCGGGCTGCTGGCACTGCGTGCAACGCACTAATAGAAGCCCCTACTTACTATCCGAAGAGTCATCTTCAACGATCGACCGCTCAACATTGTGCCCCTTACGCAGGAAGGCTGGCTTATCGAGATCGTCCTCTTCATCTCGCTCAAAGCGTGATGATAATGTCTCGACAATAGGTTTGTCTTGTACACGTACTGGCTCGGGCTCGGGCTCATCTGCCTCGATAATCCCCTGAAAATCAGGCTCGTCATGCAACGTATCGTCTTCAAAGCGCAGCACTTCCTCTTCATGATCAGGTGCTATGAGTGGCTTCACATCATGCATTGCATCTTCGCGTACACGCGGCCCCGTTGCGATCAGCTCATCTGAATCATCCTGTGTACCCTGCACGCTGTCTGCAGTAGGTTCTTGAATACCCTGAAATTCATAGGCTGCCTTAGGAGCCTCCCGAGAGTCACGTACCGGCTCCTGCCCACCATTCGACTGGTCAAACTGATTCGCTTGACCGGTACGATGCTCTTCTTCAAGTTCTCCGATTGAGCGGCTAAAGAGCTGGCTTGTACCAGAGAAGTTTGCTTGGTTCGTCGTCGCGCGGCCATCTTCAAACCCGGTAGCTACCAGCGTGACTTTTATCTCATTATTTGAGTTTTCATCCATCACCATACCCCAGATGATATTCGCCTCTGGGTCAACCGAATCATGTACCAGCTTGGCAGCCTCCTCAATCTCGTGCATACCCATATCACGCCCACCAGTGAAGTTGATCAAAACACCCTTCGCGCCCTGGATCGAAACCTCGAGTAATGGACTATCTATTGCCTGCTTAACTGCTTCAACCGCTCGGTTATCACCACTGCCGAGACCAATACCCATCAACGCAGAGCCAGCATCACGCATAATTGATTCGACATCTGCAAAATCCAAATTTACCAGACCATTCACAGTGATCAGATCAGAGATACCCTGTACACCTTGACGCAAGATATCATCTACCGTCGCAAATGCATCGAGCAACGAAGTCTTGCGATCGATAATCTGAAGGATACGGTCGTTCGGGATCACAATAAGTGTATCCACTTTTTCCTTGAGCGCTGCGATGCCCTCTTCTGCCATCTTGCGGCGTCGATCGCCCTCAAATTTGAAAGGCCGCGTCACAATCCCAACGGTCAATGCACCACAGTCCTTTGCAATCTGAGCAATGACCGGGGCTGCACCCGTTCCAGTACCTCCGCCTTCACCAGTGGTAATGAATACCATTTCACTATTCTTCAGAGCAGTATAGATCTCTTGCTCGCTCTCTTCAGCAGCCTGCTTCCCGATCTCGGGATTAGCTCCTGCACCAAGTCCACGAGTCGTTTCTTTGCCTATATGGATCTTGCGATGTGCCTGACTATAATGCAGTGCTTGGGCATCGGTATTGATCGCAATAAACTCAATGCCACGCATTTTCGACTGAACCATGCGATTGAGTGAATTTCCGCCGCCACCTCCGACACCAACCACACGGATACGCGCAAACGCTTCAATATCTGGTAATACTTCAGCCATTAGTACCCTCTCCCCTTCGTTATCTGTCCCCATACAAAGTCGTCACGAGCCCACACTCGTGACGCTTGCGATATGTGCAACACACATATACTACTCAAAACATTTGTAGTATAAATGTTTTCCACGATTCGAGTCAAATATTGATTCATTCTGATAAGCCAATTATTTAGAGCAGTTTTTTTATACACCGCCTGAGTAATTGCGG
Organism: uncultured Candidatus Saccharibacteria bacterium; assembly: GCA_964391595.1. Classification (GTDB taxonomy): domain Bacteria; phylum Patescibacteriota; class Saccharimonadia; order CAILAD01; genus JADZGC01. The sequence goes on from CAYMMM010000004.1 coordinate 21,390, forward strand.
TGTGCGAAAACCTATCCACGATTGAGGAATCCTTGAAAAAGACTTTGTGCCTTCCCGAAAAGCTGGCCGATACGATCATTGATCGATTTACCAGTCTGAGGTCGGTCCAGATCTTCTAGCATGAGCCCAACAGGAGCGCTGAACCCGGGATCCTTGACCTTATCAATAATCCCCGTAATACCGTGAGGCTCACCAATAGTAGCCGGTATTCCTACTTCTGTCTCTAGATATTTTGCAAGCCCCTCTAATTTCGCGCCACCGCCTGTCAGTACGAGCCCGTTTGAGAGCAGCCGTTCTTTGCCAGATCGAACAATCTCAGTCTTTATAAGCTCACATAGCTCATCGAGACGAGATGAGACAATCATGTCGAGCTCACGCTGTAGTAATGTGCCCTTCGCACCTATCTTACTTAAGTCCAGCTTGGTCGCATCTTTACTATTTGGCTTACGTGCAGCCGCGAAGGTGAGCTTCATTTTCTCGGCTATATCAATAGTTGTGCGCAGCCCATAGACGATATCCTTCGTAATATGATTTGATCCAACTGGCAGTATGCTCGAGAAAACAACCTTCCCTTCTTCATATATGGCGATGCCGGTTGTCTCCGCGCCGATATTTATCAACGCTACGCCAAGTTCTTTTTGGCGCTTCGTCAATACCGCCCTGGCAGCCGCTAAAGGTACGATCACATGAGCATTCACTGTTATACCAGCGCGATGAATTGCATCATCAAGGTTTTTCATTGCTGGTATTGAGGCTGTCAGCACATGAGTATCTATCTCTAGCCGGACCCCACTCATGCCAAATGGGTCCTGAATGTTGCTCTGACCATCCACAATATAGTGCCTGGGGATGACTCGGAGAATCTCTCGATTGGTTTCCAGGGATAATGCTGCTGCTGCCTCTTCTGCACGGGACATATCCTCTTGGCTGATCTGTTTGTCAGCACGGCTCACTGCGATGACACCGCGTGAGTTCAGGCTCTGTATATGACTACCATCAACAGAAACAGTCACTCTCTCGATTACCACGCCACTCATCCGCTCGGCTTCTTCAAGCGCAGATGTAATGGCAGTGACGGTCTCCTCGAGATCAACCACCACACCCCTCCGTAGTCCAGTTGTAGCTGCTACACCTATGCCAACTACTGATACGCTTGGGCTATCCGGCTGAGCGACACCGACAAGACAAACCACTCTACTGGTTCCGATGTCGAGGCCTACAGCTGTGATCTCACCCTTGTTTGTTGCCATGTATACTCACCCCTTAACTAAAAATGCTATTGGATACAAAAATTGTATACCCGCCGGGCCAATAGTGCAAATATTGTATGCACGATATAATATGAATAATTTTGTTATTCAAACTTGAGTAAGTATTTCGCAGCCAGTATCAGTCACCAGAACTGTATGCTCGAATTGCGCTGCTAATGCACCTGATTTTGTACTCCAAGTCCAACCATTATCCTCGAGATACATTTCATGTCCTACTAAGCATACATTTGGCTCGATCGCAACGGTCATACCACTTCGTAATGCTTCTCCGGTCCCAGCCGTACCAAAATTTGCGATGTACGGGTCTTCGTGTACGTTGTGGCCGACCCCGTGTCCACCGAGCTCGTAGACGACTGCGAGTTGATATGCTTCTAGCGTGGATTCGATTGCAGCACCAATATCACCGACTCGCACGCCATCCTTAACCTTAGCTATACCAGCATCGAGTGCCTTCTTCGTACCTTTGATCAACCGCTGCTGCTCTTCAGTAGCCTTTCCAACCACAAAGGCGATGCCCGCATCGGTAATCATGCCTTCACAGGTAACACCAAAATCAAGATGAACAAGATCTCCATCTTGAATGATGTAGTCATTGGGGATACCATGTGCGATTTCGTGATTAACGGACACACAAATCGCCGCAGGAAATCCCTGGTACCCCAAAAAAGCAGCCTGCATGCCATGCTTTGTCAGCTCAGCACGAGCTAGGCGGTCATATTCACGCGTAGGCATCCCTGGCTTTGAGGCTTCTTTAAGGATCTGCAGGGTCTGCGCAAGCACCTTCCCGCCCCGACGCATCGCAGCCACTTCATCTGCCGTTTTGATCTGCGTTCTCATATGCGCCCTTCTTTCTCCAGGGTTTGCACAATTTGATGATGGATTTGCGCAACAGCACCTTCGCCGCTTACAGCAAATACCGGCATAATCTCTTTCAGTGCATCTAGAGCGGGTACAATATCGTTGCGATAAATCTCAAGTCGATGTTCGAAAGCGGCCACCTCATCGTCAGATCGCTTACGCTCCCCGGCACGCCTGCGCAACTCTGCTTCCGCGACCTCTAAGCGTATTCCAAATGCAGAAACGCCCGCAAAGTGCTCTTTAAGAAATGTCCCTAGCCATGTGACCTGGGGTAGATGTCGCGGTGCGCCATCAATAATCAGAGTCTGATTACGGTGCATGAGCATTTCTCGACCGATTATCGCATCAACATGCGTGTCGTCCGCCAAATCCCCACGCTCAAGCTGTGCCGCCAGGTGCGCATCATGTGCAGCTTCGGCGCGCAAAAGTGCTCCGGGACTAATTACATACCCTTCAAAACGCTCAGCGAGAAGCTCCGCCTGAGTGTCTTTGCCGCTGGCCGGAGGACCTGCAATTACGATGATCATCGAGTAAAGAGCCTCACTATATACGGGCCGAACACACACACACCAACAAACACAGCTCCGACAGCAGCCACCAACACCGCACCGGCCATCATGTCCTTGACGAGCTTAACGATTTGATTATTCTCCGTAACGATGAGGTCAAGCGTTCGCTCGACAGCCGTATTGACTACTTCTGCAAAGAAAACGAGTGTAATCATGGCAAGCACTAATGCCATCTCGGGGTAGCTTATACGCATCAATACGCCTGCGACGAGCGTTACGATAGCAGCAAGTACATGAAATCGAGCATTGCGTTCACGACTTATGACGACGCGTAACCCCTTCCAAGCATTTCGAAAGCTTACAAGCGTGACCATAGCGGTGCGGGCTCCTCATTTATTACACTCATAATAGCATGTGTCTTTTCCTCAAAGATTACTCGATCCTGCGTAGAAGCATGATCGAGATCTAACAAGTGGAGAAGGCCGTGGACAAATAGCGTAGCGAGTTCGTTCGCAAGCGTTACGCCAAACTTTTTTGCATTCGCAGCCGCAACTTCTGTGCAAATAACTATCTCACCTGCAGCACGGTCGTGCGCTTCCAGGCCTGTTTCGCTCAGCTCATGGCCAAGTGGGCTGAGGTCATACTTAAACGAAAGAACATCTGTAGGTTCCGATCTTCCAAAACTTTTTTCATAAAGAACCGCCATATCATCGGCGTTTATAAAACCCACTACCACGGTCCCTCGTAAATCTGGTACCTGCTGTGCCCATGCATGAAAAAGCGCGTCCCAATCAGTCTGTATCACCACTTTTGGCGGATTAACTAATGTGTAGCTTAGTCTCCGTGTACCTGTTTGCAAGCTACTGAAGCTCCTCGCGCGCAATCTTTGCAGCTAGGCTCCCGTCAAGACCATCAAATCTATCCTTAAGCCCCGCTATCAGTTGACCCATGCCCGCATTTCCAGAGAGCTCCTTACTGGCTACAATCTCTTTTGCGGCAGCTCGTACATCCTCTTCAGACGGCTGCTGCGGGAGGTAGCGCTGCAGAACAGCTAGCTCGGCGGATTCTTTATCCGCCAGATCCTGTCGATCGGCTTTAGTATACAAGTCAATTGACTCTTGCCGCTTCTTCGCTTCTTTTTGAAGAATCTGTAGCGCCTGCTGAGGAGAGAGATCTGCTCTCAACTCAATCGAGTGATTCTTCAAGGCTGCCTTGAGTAAGCGCAGCACTTGTTGCGTAATTTCATCACGCGCCTTCGTAGCTGCAGTCAGATCTTCTTCAAGGCGCTGACTTATATCCATCGACCTTAGCCTCGTATGCTTAACATTTCGCGAGTCTTTTGCTCCTTGCGCGTTCGCTTGCGTATAGCAATTTCACGCTCGGCTCGCTTGGTGAGGGGCTTTTCAAAATACTTCTTACGGCGAGCAGCACTTAGTACTCCTGCCTGAGTAACCTTCTTATTGAAGCGCCGAATCAGACTCTCGAGTGATTCATCTTCTTTTCGATCAACATGCAACATAAATGAAATCATCCTTCTTTTATAACTCTATTGAGTTGAGTAATCTTACAACAGACATGTATTTTAGCAGATTACTCTCAAAACAGCAAGGCTTAGCTAGCATCACCAATAATTCGTTTTTGTACACTATCTACAATGATATAAGATCATTACTCGCATACTTTCAGAGCTATAATAGTGTACAATAATTTTATTCATTTATGCCATTTCCTGTACTTATCTTGTCTTTTTCAAGAATATCTAGAAGCACCACCTCTACCCGACTCATCCCCTGCCACACAGACTTGCTCAACCTGACTATAGCTCGAATCGCATCTCCAATAGCAAGCTCTGGCCAACGTTCAGCTGCACCAAAGGCAATAACTTTATATTCATGACCATCTGCAGCTTCGTCTTTGAGTAGCATCTGATAATGGGCTTGTCCGGAACCAACCGGACGCAGAGACGATACCTTTGCGTCAAGCACAAAGCGAACGCCCGGATGCCCCTGCCCAGTTGGTTCAAGGCGCTCCAACTCCGCGTACCCCTCAAGTGAAGTAAATACTGGCTGAAGCCATGCGTCTACTTTTTCTTCGCGAGTCCAGACAGTGTCGTCAAGCTGAGCAATGTATGCATCGAGGCCTTCACGTAAAGCAGGTATGGCTTCCACTCGCAAAGTCATCCCAGCAGCGGCCTTATGCCCCCCAAACTTCTCCAGAATGCCAGAGTGCCTCTGAAGTGCATCAATGATTGAAATACCCGCAAAACTACGGGCCGATCCTTTTGCAACCTTGCCGGTTCGCTGCAGAAGGATTGCGGGTCGGCAAAACTCTTCACTTATTCGACTCGCAACAAGCCCCACAATGCCATGTGACCATGACACATCACTCAGGACCAGCACTCGATCATCCAGTCGCTCGAGGGCTTGCTGCCTAGCAGCCGCCTGAATTTTCTTGGTATCAGCTTGCCGCTGGGTATTGAGAGCCTGGAGATACTCCGCACTTTCTTTCGCCGCCGATTGTGTTGAAGCTGTCAGTAAATTGAGAGCATATCGCGCATGTTCGAGTCGACCAGCTGCATTCAGTCTGGGGCCGAATTTATACCCCAGATCTTCGGCTCGAACTTCCCGAAGATCTACCCCCGCCACTGCTGCTAAGGCTTGAATCCCAAAACGTCTTGATTTGCGCATCACTGCCAACCCAAAAGCTGCAAGTGTACGATTTTCGCCTTTCAGTGGCACGACATCACAAACGGTTCCGAGGGCAGCGAGATCAAGTAGCCACTTCTCTTGCCCGGCAGCAAGCTTGTAATCGCTAGCTTTCTGTAGCGCTCGAGCCAACGCGAATGCAACCCCCACCCCCGCTAGATTCCTCTCTGGGTAGGTATTTTTTTCTCTTAATGGGTTGATGTGCGCGACAGACCCCTCTAAGGTGTCGCTAACAAGCGTGTGATGATCGGTGATAACGAGCTTAAGCCCAAGTCTTCCAGCCTCAAGTGCTGCTTCAGTAGCCGAGCTTCCGCAATCGACACTTACTACCACCTCAGCACCCTGCTGTTTTAGCGCCCGCAAGGCCTCGACATGTATACCATACCCTTCTTCAAACCTATCTGGGATATAGATCTCATGCGCAATGCCAAGCGATGTGCATACATCTCCTAGTAAGGTACTCGCTGTAAGACCATCGATGTCATAGTCGCCATAAATAATTATCGGCGCGCTCCCGCGTACATCCAGGATAGTCTGAACAGCCAGATCCATATCCAATAGCCCAAACGGGTCACCAAGAGAATCGTATCGAGGGTTAAGGATGGTGTGAGCCTCTTGCGAGTCATAGCCCCTACGCTCAAGCACTAATTCAGCCAGCGAGGAATGTGACAACTCTTCTTTCTCGGGCAGATCCCACTTCACTCGTGCAAAGTCTGTCATATCCCCTATTATGCTAGACTAGCGAACAAAATACGAGTGAGTAGCACGCGAGCGAAAGCCTAAGGGCATATACGTCTGGTGGGCTCGCGTAGTTGTGCCGCTTCGTTGAGCTCGATCGCGTTGCCTTACCCGATCGACGCGTTTGATATCTTGCATAACTTTTGTGAACAAACGCTTCATAATTCTTTCTTTGTTTTTCTCGTAGTCTTGAGTACCATCGACTGCAATTCTTTATATAGTAAGAAATTTTGATTCACCCAAAAGAGCTTTGTATTAGCTTGCTTTTCAGTCTGCACATACTTAATGCGCGCAAGCCTATCGAGCTCACGCGCAACATTACCCGGATCCTCGCGAATCAATTTTGCAAGCCCACGAACATGAACGCGATAATCCGGGTATTTAGAAAATACGGTGATAATTTTTCTACGTGTTTTTGATGTTATGAAATGTTGGAGCATTTGTATGACTACCAGTTTTATTTTTCTGATTGTTTGGTGTTGCTAAAAAAGTAACTATAGCATATATCACAACAGTATTATTTACAATAGTTAGGAACCAACATTTCGGCTACAATAGTGGTTAAGCTATGTTTCAATCTTGTCCAGCATGCGGATCAGCGATGGTCTCTACAGATATAGGATACGCCTGCCCTACTTGTGGTGAACGGGTATCAACTCAAGCTACCCCAACTAGCGGCAAAGAAACGCCTGTAATAGTGAATGATGACTTTGGTCAGTTCTCAAATAGTAAAAACGGCCTTACTGCAAACGAGACTACTCCACCTCGTCCTCAAATAATCAACCACCATAGCTCCAGCCAATACCGAAAAAGACTACAAGAACGACTCAGTGCACTGGAAATCCCTGAGATAGAATCTCCGGCGGCAATGCCCGAAATAAGCGCTCCATCCAATACTGACAACAAAACTGAGCCCTTCGCGGCAAACAAGCAGAAGAACCCCAATAATAACAATGATCCCTCGCTCACCGCTGATGAACAGGCCTTACTCCATACTGCTCTAGCAGAATCACAAAACCGTGATGTGCAAACACACCAGTCGGTACATCATGGAACCGCTGCAGAGCGAGCTGAGCAACTCATGCGCGCTGCTGCCACGCAGCCAAATAGCATAACCGCATACAAAAACCAGATATTAATCACCGTAAGTGTAGTGGTTATTGGCGGTGCCATACTCACTGGATGGGCGCTCACCAGAGCTCCTCAAAAACCTTCAAGTCAGACAATTGACAGCGTCTCGCCTTCTGCTACACCCTCAAATCAAGCCCAACAGGCTCGCGATAAAGTTCGTAAATCGGACCTCAATACCCTGTCGATCGGGCTAGAATCATATAAGAAAAATGCCGGCGTCTACCCTTCCGGCTCGAACATCTCCGTTCTCGAGCCACTGACACAGACCTCACCGCCATATATTACAAAGATACCCATTGACCCGTCTTCAAAAGAAAACGGGAGCATACAGTACGGCTACACGTCAGATGGGAAAAGCTTTACGCTCTCCACTGTCCTAGAAAACAAATCTGATCCAGATACACGTAACGGTGTCTACGTCGTCAAGAATAATACGTCAGACTAGCGTTTCTTAGGCTTTTGCTTTGAGGTAGCTTGCTTGCGAGTACGTCTCTTTTGCTTGAAGGTATGCCATGCGACAAGCATTGGTGCGGCATTAAAGATAGATGAATAGGTACCCGAGATAATGCCAATAAGTAGTGCGAGCACAAACAGACGGATAGTCTCACCACCGAAAATAAGCAAAGCGAGGAGTGTAAAGACTACAGTGAGGCTTGTCGCAAGTGAACGAGCGAGCGTTTCAACAATACTATCATTTACAACTACCTCGAATTGCTCATTCGAGCGTTTGAGGTTCTCTCGAATTCGGTCGTACACCACAATCGTGTCATGCACCGAAAAGCCAATAGCAGTCAGTACTGCGGTCACGAAGAGTGAGTCGATCTCGACTTTAGCGAAATGGCCGAGGAGTGAAAATACCCCTATAATCACCACCGTATCGTGTAAAAGTGCGATTATGGCCGTGATCCCAAAGCTCCACGGACTAACTGGCGGTGGAGTGTTACGAAAAGCAAATGCGATAAAGAAGACAATCACAAGCGAAGCCAACCCGACCGATACAAATGCGTTACGCGTAATATCACGGCTGACGGCAGGACCTATCGACTCGAAGCTAGTTTGCTGGGCATTGCGCTCCTGAAGCTTAGCCTTCACTTCGTTGCTCGTGACCGTGGAGTCCTTGCCTTCGGCGTCCCTATAGCGTGCGAGAAGCCGATCCCCACCGGTTGTGGTAATGATAATGTCGCGCGCCCCAACGCCTTGGAGGGCCTCACGAAGGAACTGCTGATCTTGTGTGCCAGCTACCTCCATGACTTGCCCACCAGCGAAGTCAATGCCTGGTCGTAAGCCCCACAAGAATATTGAGACGATGCCAGGGATGATAACCGCTAAAGATATCGCAAACCAAAGACGGCGACGCCCGATAATGTTCATTTAGTCGATCCTTTCTTTGGTTTTTTCGAGGCTGGATCTTCTTCCGCAAAAGAAATGCCGCTATAACGCCTCGGGCTCGATCCGAAGGCAGTGTCCGCAAACAATTGCAGAAACGTTCGGGAAATCGTAATCGCAGTCAGCATCGATATCGCTACCCCTATTGCAAGTGTAACGGCAAACCCTTTTATGATCGGGGCTCCGAAGGTATAGAGAATAAAGCAGGTTAAGAGAGTGCTAATGTTTGAGTCACGTATTGAGCTCCATGCCCGCTTAAACCCGGTTATCATGGCCGTATGCACCGTCTTACCAGATCTGATTTCTTCTTTCATACGCTCAAAGATCAAGATATTCGCATCGACTGCCATACCAATCGATAAAATGAAGCCCGCAATCCCTGCAAGCGTCAATACAATCGGCCATGGAGTGAGACTTGATAGCTTAAAAAGCACTAAGTTAAACAATGCGTACAGGGAAAGCGCCGCACTCGCCAACAGACCAGCCCATCGATACGAGAAAATCATGAAGATCATAACGGCTGCAATACCTATGACTCCTGCGATAAGCGAGCGAGCGATAGATTCTGAGCCTAATGTGGCCCCAACCGTTCGCTGACTCGACAAAGAAACTGGCACAGGAAGCGCACCCGCATTCAATAGAACTGCCGTTTCCTTAGCCGTCTTGACGTCAGCAAAACCTGTCATCTGCCCAACACCATCGGTGATCGGCGACGATACACTGCCATTAAAAAGCACATCGTTATCCAAAACGATCACCAGCCTGCCCCCGTTCTTATTTATCTCACTAGTCAAATCTGAGAATTTTTTCGTTGCATCACCTGGCTTCATTGTAAACCTAATGATCGGTGTCGCGGTCTGGGGGTCGATGTCAGCCGTAGCCTTGTCGAGATCCTTACCGCTCAACTCCGTAGATTGCGGTACGGCATTCTCGCCACCAGGAATTGAATAAAACGAAAGCTGTGCCGTACGACCAATTTGCTCGGCCGCAGCCTGCGCATCAGTCACACCCGGCAGCTGCACAACAATACGACTCTCACCTGACTGCTGAATTAATGCCTCACTGGTACCGGTGGGGTTTATCCGCTTCGTGATGACGTTTAACACGCCATCCATTGCCTCGGCTTTTTGATTGGCCGGCAAATCTTTAAGGTCCGCTTCGTACGTTAGGCTCGTCCCACCCTGAAGGTCAAGTCCCAGCTTCACTTTTAGTGCTGTATTCTTGATGCCAACCGCACGCAAAATACGATCCTCGCGAGGAAACGCTAAAGCAATCGCAATAGCTGCGAGAAGCATAATAAAAACCAGTCGTCGTTTCAGTTGCTTTGGTTGCATACTCTAAGCACAAATCATAGCTGATACTATCAGATCAGTCAAAGTCACCCAAAGGAGGTATTTATACCGCATGGCAGCACTCCTAATGCTACACTAGAGTGGAGACGAATATGTCACGAACACACATCCTATCAATCCTAGTCACAAGCTATCCCCGCAGCCCCATGCGGCCGTTTGACTACACCTCTGACCAGAAAATGCATTCTGGCCAAATGGTCGTTGTCCCTTTTGGCAAAACGCAAGCCATTGGCATCGTATTGCAAGAAAAAACTTCAGCAGATATTAAGATATCAAAGCTCAAGGCAATTATTCGCCCGCTCGAACTCCCTGCTTTACCGGCTCACTATCTCACGTTTGCACAGTGGTTGAGTCAATACTACGCCGCCCACACACGTGCTGTCTGGCAAACGCTTCTACCCGCAGGACTCAAGGCCAAGCCGCGAGCGAGCAAGGAAGCTCATGAGGAAGCGCGTGAGCCAGTCAAACTCCCCCCGCTCTCGGCAGAGCAGCAAAAGACCTACCGAGCTATCATCAGATCAAAAAACAATGCTATCCTCCTCCAAGGAATCACTGGATCAGGCAAAACGCGAATATACGAGCAGCTCGTCCAAGATTGTTTGCAGAGAGGTCGGTCGGCTCTCATATTGGCCCCTGAAATCGTACTCTCCACCCACTTGCAGCAACGACTCGCTACTACTCTGGGGACAAGCCTGCATGTTACCCACTCTGGCCTTACAGCAAGCCAGCGGCGAGCAGTCTGGCTCCATAGCCTCAAAAGCAATAAGCCCCAAGTCTATCTCGGCGCGCGCTCAGCCCTCTTCTTGCCCATACAGAACCTGGGGCTGATCATCATTGATGAAGAGCATGATAGCAGCTACAAGCAGGATCAGGCACCTCGCTACCATGCGGTACAAGCTGCCGGTCGATTGGCGCAGATCACGCAAGCACGCCTCGTCTTGGGATCTGCTACACCATCCCTCAATACGATGCACCTCGTACACAATAACCGCATTGGTCATGTAACCCTCCGCGAGCGACATGGATCAGCTGGCTTGCCGACAATAGACCTCATAGAGCATCGGACAAAAAACGGGGTTCTTTCACTCACACTGCGTGAAGCGATAGGCACTCATGTAGCGAGGGGCGAGCAGGTACTACTACTTCATAATATGCGTGGAACTGCCCGGCGCTTAAGTTGTGATAGCTGTGGCATGGCGGTGCACTGCAGCTTTTGTGACACGCCAATGGTTTTTCACGCCGATCACGGGCGCCTCGTTTGTCATGTCTGTAATCGCAACCTATGGCCACCTTCGCGCTGCCCACACTGCCAGCACGATAGCATGCGTTACCTCGGAATTGGCACTAAGCAACTTGTGCAAGAGATACAGAGCCTATTCCCTACTGCGCGTATTGAACGGCTTGACCGTGACAGTATCGATCGAGCTACTCTGCCAGCGCTTCTCGACCGGATGCAGCACAAGCACATCGATATCCTCATTGGCACTCAGATGATCGCTAAAGGTCTAGATTTCCCGCATGTCACGCTTGTAGCAATCGTCGATACGGATAGCCTATTGCAGGGAAATGATTACAGTGCATCCGAGCGTGCTGCCAGCCTGATCATTCAGGTAGCAGGGCGCGCAGGTCGTGGCAAGACCGCCGGCCGCGTCATACTCCAAACCCACAATCCAAGCCAGCCAATGCTGCAATTGATACAGGCACATGATTGGGATGGTATTGTAGAGCAAGAACTTATGGGTAGAGATCGCTTTCACTACCCACCGTACCGTTGGCTAGCACGACTATGGCTGAGGCGATCTCAAGTCACGACCGCAGAACGAGTGGCTAGTGAGTATGCACAGGTACTGCAGGAGAAATACCCACATATCGAAGTACTTGGCCCTTCTACGCCCCTGCGCCATAAGGAAGGTACCATGCACACACGCCAGCTCGTGCTGCGTTCTACCAATCGCGCGTTGCTATTATCAATTGCAGCCGAGCTTCCGTCGGACTGGCACATCGACCTTGACCCGATTATGATTATCTGATGTAATGAACGAATGATTCGTACTCTTGTTACCATTCCTTCTGTCGTGCTGCGCATGAAATCAAAGCGCATTGGTCACGTGGACGATGCCATCAAGCAGCTCGCCGAGGATATGATCGAGACCGTCTTAGACTGGGATCACGGTAGTGAATTTGGCGCCGCGCTGGCAGCTATACAGATTGGACAACCGCAGAAATTGACAGTAGTCCGGAATAATTTTGATGATGCCGAAGACAAGACATTTCTGACTTTTGTAAATCCGGAAATCGTCCAGAAAAGCTCCGAGCGAGTAACCGACATCGAGGGTTGTCTCTCGGTACCAGGGATTTACGCCCGTATTGCTCGCGCGCGTAAGATCAAAGTAAAGGCAGAAACGCTTGATGGTCAGCCAATCCGACTCTCACTCGAAGGCTTTGCCGCACGCGTCTTTCAGCACGAGGTAGATCACATGCAGGGTAAACTCTTTATCGACATGATCAAATCTGTTGACGATGTTTTAGCTTTAGGCGACGACGACAAACTACACCCCGTAGACTCAATGCCGGAGATGATTGCTGAGGCCCTCCATGAACACAACCACAACCCCACAACATAAGCTCGTATACTTTGGCAGCTCCTCGCTGAGCGCACAGGTGCTTACCTACCTCCTTGACCAGGAAAAATCGAGCTTTGAAATTGCCGCGGTGGTTACCCAGCCGGCACGACCCTACGCACATACACATCAAGCTGACACACCCGTAGCGGGCTTAGCTCAGAAGCGCGGACTCAGGCTAATACGACCCGCAAAAGCCAGGGACGCGCTCGATGAGATCCGCTCGCTACAGTCAGACGTCGGGCTCCTATTTGCTTATGGGCAGATCCTACCTCCTGAGCTTATTGAGCTTTTCCCTCACGGCATAGTAAATATTCACCCCTCCCTGCTCCCCCGGCACCGAGGCCCTTCACCTATCGAGGCGACCATCCTCAGTGGAGATACCCAAGCAGGAACAAGCATTATGCTCATTGATGAGCAGATGGATGCAGGCCCAATCCTCGAGCAATCTTCATTTCCTATCTCAGATACAATAAGCAAAGAGGATTTGACTCAAAAGCTCATGCAAGCTTCCGAAAGATTATTATTACCGACACTAACTGCTTACCTCACGGGTGACCTGAAACCAAGGCCGCAAGAAGACAATTCCGCGACCTACTGCAAACTCATACGAAAAGATGACGGCAAAGTAGATCTTACTATAGTCTCAGCAGACTGGCTTCTGCGCGCGATCAGAGCTTATTCTGATTGGCCGGGAGTAACGGTAGAACTTCCCGAACACGAGGACAGATTGCGCATAATAACCGCTATACAAACTGACACAGATGGAGCAAAGCCAGGCGTCTACCGTGATGGAAAGCGTCTCATCATCGCGACACGCGACGGCGCTATCGAGGCGACACGCGTACAATTGCCAGGCAAGAGCGTGCTGGAAGCTCGTGACGCTGTGAACGGTCTTCGCCTATCTCCCCTTGTTGGATGAACGAGAAATGAGTATCTCTGACGTACGGCTACGCGAGTGCTGACTGAATTTTTTCGAGTACCTGGCTGGGCGTCAGATCACTCTTAATGATGTAGTCTTTGACGCCATACTTTTGGGCTGTTTCTCGAGTCTCGGTACTCATAACGTTACTTAAAATAATGACAGGAACGGAAATGTTCCGCTTCTTCATTTCTTCTAATACTTCGAGGCCGCTCATATTTGGCATCATGATATCAAGAAGCATCAGATCTGGCTTCTTTTGCTCCAATGCCTGTAATGCTGATGGTCCGTCTGCTGCCTCAGTTACTTCGAAGTCCTGAGCCTTTCCGAGCTTCAAGAGATACATCTTACGAATGAAGTCATTATCTTCGACTAGGAGTACGTTCTTCATACGCCCATCATACCGCCTCAACATCTGACCGGTCAAACGTGTCTACGAATCATGCAAAATCTGAGAGATGTGGCTGGCATACGCGCCAGAATCATCATCAAGCACAGTAAGTCTAGGGGTAAACTTGCTGGTGAGATGAAGGGCGATCTCGCGACCCATCGCACGTGAAAGTTGAGCTTTTTGCGCAGTATCGAGCTGCCCCCAACCTGCGACCCAAACTGTAGCTTGCTTCATGTCGGGGGAGACCTGTGAACGAGTGACCGTTAACAATACACCCCCTTTGGGAGCGAACGCAACTAATGCCTGAGCGGCATAGCGTTGTATTTGTACTGCAACTTGATCTGATCGACGTGTCATTGAGTGCCCTTACAGAGTGCGCTGCACTTCCTCATGCTTTGTGAAGCGGAAGATATCACCTGCGGCAGGTGTCAATGTACGCTTGATGAGCATGCCACATTCTTCTTCGGCTAGAGCTGTCTGCACTTCCTCTGTGCCCTTCTTGAGCTCGAGAATCTCTGTCGTGCCAATGACTTCTCCGTCACGCACCACTTCCACCTCTACGCCAGGCTCAACAGTGCCAGTCAGCACCTTACCTCCACAAATGATGGTATCCTTTGTCGTCTTGAATACGGCTAATAGCTCCAGCGTGCCGAGTTCGGTAGAGACTGTCTCTGGGTCAAGTAAGCTCGTAAGCCATGATCGTGCGTCATCAAGCAGCTCATAGATGATCTGATACATCTGGTAGGTTACTCCAGTGCGCTTTGCGAGCTGGTTGACTGCGGATTGTATCGAAACATGGAAACCTAGGACGATTGCGCCGGCAGCATTGGCAGTATTGATGTCATTTTCAGTTATATCACCAATGCCCGACGAGACGATATTGATAGCGACTTCACCATTCCCAATCCCCTCTAGTGCTTGGACGATTGACTCAACCGACCCCTGCGTATCTGCCTTAAGAATGACAGCAACAGTCTTGACTTGCCCGCGATTTACGGCGCGCTCTATATCTGACGCTGAAACGACCTTATGTTTCACGAGGCTCTTAATACTCGACTCTCGGCTTCGCGCCGCAAGCCAGTCTTTAGCAAGCTTTTCGGATTCGACACCTTCAAACCAATCAGCATAAGCTGGTACAGCCTTAAACCCGCTCACCACGACTGGCGTGCCTGGAGTCGCGGCTTTTATACGGTTGCCCTTGTCGTCCTCCAATGAGCGCACCTTGGCATAGGTCGAGCCTGCAACGATAATGCTAGACTGCTTGAGTTTACCTTCCTGCACCAATAGGGTGACCATGGCACCCTTACCGGTTTCCATATGACTTTCAATAATAATACCCCTGGGACTTCCTGAAAAATGTGCTTGAGGCTTCTTGATATCTGCTACTAAGAGCACCATGTCTAGGAGCGTTTCGATACCTTGGCCTGATTTTGCTGAGACCTCCACACATGGCACATCGCCGCCCCAGTCATCGGGGATGAGGTCTATTTCACTTAGTTGCTGCTTGACCTTTGGTATATCAGCATCCGTCTTATCAATCTTATTAATTGCGACAACGATCCCAACTTCTGCTTCTTTCGCGAGACGTACAGCTTCTTTGGTTTGTGGTTTCACACCATCATCGGCTGCTACGACGATCACCACGATATCTGTCACACGGACACCATGGGCACGAATCGCGCTAAATGCTTCATGACCCGGGGTATCAAGAAATGTAATAATCCGGTCTTTGCGCTCTACCTGATAAGCACCAATGTGCTGCGTGATACCACCAGATTCTGTTTCAACAACCTGAGCATTGCGAATTGAGTCAAGAAGACTGGTCTTTCCATGATCAACATGACCCATAATCGCTACTACTGGCGGCCGGTCCTGGAGCTCAGATAACGCATCGCTACTGGCGTGTTCGTCACTGGGGCGAGAGTCCACCACTTCCTCAAGCTTAAGCTCAAAGCCGAGATCCTCACCAATAATCGAAGCTGTATCGAAGTCGATTGACTCATTGATGGTAGCCATCACACCGTTCTTCATAAGTACACCAATCAGACCAGCAGGACTCATATCGAGACGTTTCGCAAAATCTCCCACGGTAATTGCCTGCGGTATATGAATAATAGTCTTCTCGCTGTCTGTCGGCTTAGCCTCTGGGGTGACGTCGTTTTTCATCGCTCTCCTTCTCTTACCTACTGCTCGTTACTACTGCGCCATGCCTACGTGTCTTTCTCGCCTGTGACTGACCGAGCACGACACGCTCTATCTTTGCCCGGCAGGAATCTTTGTCGCAGACATACCAGCCTCGCCCCTGGGCAGTGTGCTTTGCGTCGACCACAGGTTGAGAGTCTCGGATAACCCAACGCTGTAGCTGCTGTTTAGGAGCCTTCTGTCGACAGACACGACAAGTCCTCTCTGGTATATGACCGACTGCAACGGCCATGCTGCTTTAGCGCTCCTTCGATTCGGTCTTGTCTGCCGCGGTTGACCGAGCGGGCTTCAAAGAAAGTGAGAGCTTGTGCTGTACGGGGTCAATCGCGATAATACGGAAATTCTTTTTATCACCCACTTTTACGAGATCGTTTGGATCTGACACATGCTCCTCTGATAGTTCAGAGATATGCACCAATGCCTCAATGATCGGAGTAACCTGTACAAATGCCCCGAATGGCGTGATGCGGTTGATAGTGCCTTCAACGCTATCACCGACACTAAACTGCTCGCTCTCTTTGATCCAGGGATCAGGTGTCAGCTGTTTCATCGAAAGAGATAACTTATCTGAGTCGATCGCAATTACCTTGGCCTTAACCGTATCACCTACCTTGACGTACTTAGCTGGACTCTCGACACGGTCCCATGCGATTTCCGAGATATGCACCATACCCTCGACGCCATCGACATTGACAAAGATACCAAAGTCAACGACACCAGTGACAATGCCTTCTACCTCAGCACCAACCACGATCGAGGAGATCTTATCCTCAGTCATCTCACGGCGTGCTGCCTTCTCCGAAACAATCAGCTTATTCTGCTTGCGGTCGAGATCGAGAATCCGAACCATCAATGTCTGTCCGACAAGCTGGTTGAGACGCAGGAGGATTTCATCCTTATCTGCACCCGATACACGTGGATAGTTCTCAGCAGAAAGCTGACTGACTGGCAAGAAACCACGGATTCCATCAACCTCGACAAGCAATCCGCCGCGGTTTGCATCAAATGGCACAATGCCAAACACTTCACCTGCTTCAAAGCGAGCTTCGAGAGTTTCCCAACCCTTCTCCTTCGCCACCTTGCGCAGACTGAGCACTACGTACCCTTCTGGGGTTTCAGGCTCCAAAACCGATGCAGACAACTCTGCTCCTGGCTCAAGGCCCTGAGCAGCCTGCTCGATTTCGCGGCCAAGGATCACTCCTGTACCGTAGGCTCCGAGATCAAGCCAGATCTCATGCTTGTCGGCAGATACTACTGATCCTTCTACGATGTCTCCCGCGACCAAGACTTTCATCTCCGTCTGCTCGAGCAGATCATCCATTGTTATAGCTTTAACTGTCATAAATTACATTTCTTCCTTTCAAAAAAGATTGCAACAACGACCGCTTGAGAGCATGCACACATGAACACTCGCAACCGTTGCTACGTTAGTCGTAATTATAGCCTCCCAACAGATAAAAGTAAAGACTCACCACTCGAGTGAGTCTTTACGGGTATTAGCAGCGGAATTACCTACCGATCACTTGATGCACGTAGTGCGGCATCGGTGTCGCGAGCTGAATTACGACGCGCTACCCCAAGTACGGTCAATACCGACAATGGGAGAACCGCTAGCCACTCCCCACCAGTCTCTGGAGTAATGCCGTTTGGAGGAGTGATAACCGTGGGTGTTGGTGATGAGGTAGGAGTTGGTGTAGCTGATGGGCTCGCTGTAGCCGATGGGCTTGGTGACTCTGACTCACTCGTCGAAACAGACTGTTCGGCAAGCTGCTCGTTCTTCTTAACCTGCGCCTGACGCTGACTGTTGCCATATGCAAAAGTTGCTGCCACGATGAGAACTACTACCGCTGCTGCTAGGATGATGCGCACTGTCGAGTTTTTTAACATATCTTCGATTTCCTTATTTATAGGCTTTAACCAGATTGTACCACCTGTAGACACTATAGCAAGCGTAAGGACTTTGTCAGGACTCGATGAAAGCCGTATCATAAGAAGGATGACAGCATATATCGGCATAGACATAGGTGGGACAAAAATACGCCTCACCCATACCAAACATCCAAGCACTGTCGGGGAAACAGTAGATCTACCAACCCCAGCCAGTTTTGTGATAGCGCGCCATCATATTGAGGAAGTAATTGACCGGTGGATGATCAAACGCCCGATTCATGCGATCGGTGTGGCTGCTCCCGGTCCGCTCGACACGAAGCGCGGTATTCTCATCCATCCATCCCATATACCCTGGCGGAATGCTGAGATCCTGCCGTGGCTTCATGCCCGTTATCGCTGTACGACCATAGTAGCGCATGACGCAACTGCAGCCGGTGTCTGCGAAGCTCGACTTGGAGTAGCTAAAAAGCATCGCTACGTGCTGTACGTCACGATATCGACTGGCATCGGCTCCGCACTCATTTTAGACGGCAATCCTATACCAGGCCCACATAACCCTGAAGGTGGTCGTATACTACTCAAAACTCCAATCCAACGCTTCGAAAAGCTGGCCAGTGGGACTGCAATACGACAGAAATATGGTCGGATTGCCGCGCAGATACAAAGTCGGCGTATATGGCGTGAGATCAGTGAAGAAATTGCACTGGGACTCTATGACCTCATCCTTGCAACTGATCCAGAGATCGTCGTGCTAGGTGGAGGTGTCTCCGTTCATTACAAGAAATTTATAAAAGAACTGCAAACAGCCCTGCGACGTCATCAACCTTTTTATACAATGCCCCCCATCAAGCAGGCAAAGTATACCGAACACGCGCCCCTTATCGGCGCAATGCTTCTAGCCGAGGATGCAGCGCACTAACTTACAGCTCGGCATACGCTCGCAGCCGGCCGCGAGAACGCGTATGATAGTACACAAATGAGGGTGACCCAGACGCTGCTCGAGCGCATCACAAATACATATCATGAGCTCAACTTCGAGCCCGGAGACGAGTTTTTGTATGATGCCGCAGACGAGATTATTTACTATCACGAAGCATCACTGGGGCGAAACGAGGGGCAAATTGCCCTCCTGCATGAAATTGCACACGCGCAGCTGGGACATTTTCACTACCATACAGACTTAGAGCTCTTTGCCCTCGAAACACAAGCCTGGCATGCTACTAAGCACCTATGCGCAGTACATGGCGTCACACTATCCGAGGAATATCTCCGTAATTGCCTTTCAACCTACGCTCATTGGCTGAATAATCGTGCGAGTTGCCCAGTATGTAACAACTTCTCCACGCAAGAGGACGAACTGACCTATCGATGTTTTCTCTGTCACGCTCGATGGCAAGTAAAAACCGACGTACAAGCACGCATTCGAAAGGTACGGCTTTGATCTACAACGAAACAGACATACTAAAACACCCCTGATATGAGGGGTGTTTTAGTATGTATCTAGAAGTGATACTTAAGCAGCTTGCTTGGTAGCAGTGCTTTTATTCTTGCGGCTCTTCAAGCCACCTTTGCGGCCTGCTTCGCGGGCAAGTTCTGGGTTTGCGGCAAAACCACCGCCGGTGCTTTTCTTGCCACCCATAGCGCCGATACGTACATAAAATGCACTCCCGTAACGCTTCTTGTTGGTCTCTGCAGCCTTTTGGCCACCTCGTACTGTTCCTGGCATTCGCTTGCTCTCCTGATTAATGTAATCATCGGAGTGCGCGTGCTTTATACGGCCGACCCTCCACGGTCAGCATGCGTAAAACTCCTCACCAACTACCACGAGCCGAAAAAGCTCGTAATAATTAGTTATGCTTCAGGATTTTACGTGAATTTTGAGTCAATGTCAAGAGACTTATGCTCAAAAACTATTTTGCTGCAGGTGGCGTTGGTGCAGCTGGTGGAGCCTGCGCTGGTCCTGCAGGAGCGACCGGGGTTTGAGAAGCGCTTGGGCCTTGATACTGAGCATCGCCAAATCCGAGTATTGCGTAGCCAATTGGTGCGAAGATCCAGAGTGCACCAACACCGAAGCCGGTCGATTTCCCAAATGATTTAGCTAGATCAATTGCCACGAGCAGATAGACGACGATATTTACGTATGGGACAAGCATGAGTACAAGCCACCATGCCGGACGTCCAACAACCTCGAGTAGGACGTAGCTATTATAAATCGGTACAATTGCTGCCCATCCTGGCTTGCCAGCCTTCACGAAAACCTTCCACATCGCGACAATCGCGAAAACCAATATAGCTAGAACGAACAGTAAGAATATCAACACAAAGCCTGAGGCTGCGGCCGATGTTGTCGAATCATAGCCTGAGCTGTACGTATACTCATAATTTGTTGTGACTTCTGCGAGCGTTTGAAACATGTTCTTATTCCTTATTATTTACTGATTCTATACTAGCACACGGAATGTGGCCCTACGTACCCAGTCCACAGACTATCAAGATACACCATGGCTTGGCAGTATAGAGTACAGGCACGGAGGCGTTACCATTGTTCCCTATTGCCTGGACTGAATACACGTGCTGATACTTCAGATCCATGACATCGAGATAGCCGCGATTTGTACCGCGATAGATCTCTTTGCCATCGCGGAGGAGTACATATTGCTTAATACCTCCAGATACAGTACTAGCCGTCCATGATATCTTCAAGTCATACTTTGTCCAGTTAGGGATCAGTGAGCCTGAGACGCTTACATTTGTCGGAATGGTGCCTACAGTTGTGTTGGTGGTCGCCGCAACTGTAGGGCTAGCTGACTTTGTCACCGTTGGGGTCGGAGCGATGCTATTCGTGGGTATCGACATGCCCTGAACATTCTGATTGCTGGCCGTCGGAGTAGGTGTAGTATTCGACGATTTCGTCACACTTGCTGGATAGACACTCGAAACCCACTTACAGAAGAGCTGTGTAGTAGTGCCATCGAGACAATTGTTCGTAGGCGGCTGCAAGGCCACGATATTGTTCTCAGTAAATAATCCATCCAATAAATACTGTGAGGAAGCATCTTTGATTCCGAGGTTCGCCCACTTTGTCTTTGCATCTGGGTTCGCAGCTCCTGCGACGGTAAATCCGGACCCATTACAAGTTGTGTCACCAACGATCCACCCGTAGTCTCGGAGCGCACGCGCAAATATCTTCGCAGTTTTTGCCTTCGCGCTGTCGCTCTTCAAATCTGATCGAGTATTTATCCACGCATCAATCTCGGCGTCGGTACTCGTGATCTTAAAGCGCATCCCTTCAGGGATCATCTTGTCGTTTGTGAAGAGCTGGCCAAATGTTTGTTTGGTATTGAAGTCGGCGATTTTAGTCGTGAGGCCCGAACAGCTCGTCTCGCGATTGATATCTGATGCGCTAACCCACTCAAACATTGCTGCTGGTGCCACAGCGTATCCACAAGTCTTCGTCAAAAAGCTCTTATCGACAGTCTTAGGCAAGCCAACACACTCTGGCCCAAACTTCGTTGCGATCGTCTCCATCGTCAGTGCATGCCTAATTTCGCCTTGAGCAACTTCTTCGGGGGTCACGGTCATAGCAGCATCGTGAATACCCAAGCCACGTTCAGCTGTTACGCCTTGATTGTAGGTGTAGTAATTGGCTGGGTTCTTGTCTTTATCTCGAATGATAGTGGCCGCAGCAACGCAGAGTCGGTTCGCAGCGTTATTTACATTCAGGAGCTTTTCAAGCGCACATGAGCCGCCAGCGAAGTCTACCTGCCAGAGGTTATACACTACGCCCGTATCATCGTTAATGATGACCATTTCTTTATCATTACCTCCCGCAGGTTTCCATTCTGACTTCCATGGAATAGGTGTTTGTGGCATAGTGCAGGCCCAATCTGACTTATCCTTACAGTCTGCACGGTCAAGGTTACTTGGTAAGCACGTAGTTGCACCACAAATGATGATTTGCTTGTTCTCTTTAGTAATATCGAGTGTAGCAGCGGAAAAGTGATACACGGGCTGGCTGTAATCCGCTTCAGGGCCGGCAAGCCCAAACTGCGTCATGAAGCGACCTTTTTGAGCCTCGATACCCTTCTTAGTGCCAGTATAGTCCTTGTACACCTTGCCATCCGGACAATCGCCTTGGAAGTAGCAGCTACTCGCATTCCATATCTGACCATAGTTATACATCAGCTTACCAAAGCCCTGTGCCGTTGCAGTGTCGTTTGCGAAGAGTGGCATGTTGCAAGTCGGAATATTCCATGCAGA
The DNA here is from genome assembly GCA_964391595.1 of uncultured Candidatus Saccharibacteria bacterium. Lineage (GTDB taxonomy): Bacteria > Patescibacteriota > Saccharimonadia > CAILAD01 > JADZGC01. Next base: position 43,626 of record CAYMMM010000004.1, read on the forward strand.
ATCACCAAATGGCACGCGATACGTATAGCCACTCACTGTTGCACCACAGGTGCTCGTTGATCCCGGGGGGTTTGGCTGAACGGTCGTAGAAGCAAAAACGCGTATCAGAATGAAACCGATCACCGCAAAGATCGCTAGTGCTAGCCAGGGGTTAAACTTCAAATGTTTCGCGCGTTTGCGTTTGTTTCTTGCAGCGGTCGTCTGAGCCGCGACTGGAGATGTTTTCTTGGATTGCTTCGTTCGAGTCGGTGGCATTTGTTTTTTACGAGGCATGCTCTTCGTATTTCCTTGTTATTTTTTGTGGGCACAGCGATGCCTTTTCTCTGACTCGCTTATGCTTACTCACATCTAGTAATACCAAATCTATACCACCGCGTCAACACCCACCTCAAGAGAACGCATGTACTAAAAAAGACCGGGCTTCATTTGAAAATAGCCTGGTCTTTTTATTTGAGCACGTAGCTCTCAAGTATAAATCCGGCACTGCGCTACTTTCCCGCAAGGCAGTATCATCGCCGCAGGAGAGCT